>RFRA01000058.1 GCA_009924725.1 Actinomycetota bacterium | reverse complement strand
GCTATTACCCCTATAGCGGATCGATTTTGAACAAGTTCCCAGAAATCTGCTCAAAATATAAGACATCAAAAGGCGCACTGCAGATACCTCTCGAAAAGCCGCTGTTGAAGAGTGAAATTAAGAAGTTAATTAGTGCTCGCCTCGCTCTGAGGAGATAACTCTGAGATGCAGTTTTATTATCTGCCATTAAGATTGCGGCAGAGTTTAATTCTTTGCCTACAAAGGAGTTTGAGATGTCTGATTCAGGAAAATGCCCAGTAGCCCATGGCGCCCTAACCAAAGTCGAAGATTCAAATCTTGACTGGTGGCCAAAGTCGCTTAATCTCGACATCCTGCATCAACATGACACAAAGACAAATCCACTTGGCAAGGATTTTAATTACCGCGAAGAGTTAAAGAAGTTAGATGTTGCAGCCCTGAAGAAAGATTTAACGGCCAAAGATGTTTCGCAGATCGTTGAAGCGCGCGATTTAGCTTTACGTTTGAAGGAAGTACAAGCCGAACTTGAAGTTCGTGGTGTTACATCACTAAATCGAATTCCAAAAAAGGCTGATAAAGAATTAGTAGATGAAGCAAAATTACTAGGGCCACAGGTCGAATTAGTAACTGAGAAACTTCGCAAAGCTGGGCTGGGTTCACCGTTTCGCTTGTTAAAGAAAACTGAACTCGCACTCATTGCGCCACCGCCGGCTCCAGTTGTTAAGGAAGAGCCAGCTAAGGCTGAAAAGCCAGCAGCTGGCGCCAAAGTCGCGGTTGCAAAAATTGATGGCGAAGAAGTAGAACTTGAAGAAGTTGAGTTAGAAGATGTTGAAACACTAATTGCCGAAGCAACTGAAATCATTGATACCGAAGCTGAAGATAAGAGCAACCAGCCTCGCGTAGTTGATCTAACTGATGATTCAGCTGTTGGCAATGAAGAAAATGCCTTCACACTTAAGGCCTCTGAAGAAGATGACGCACCTGCCCAGACAGTTATGACTGCTGGCGCAACCGCTGACCCAGTTAAGGATTACCTAAAGCAGATTGGCCGCGTTGCACTTCTAAATGCTGAACTCGAAGTAGAGCTAGCAACACGTATCGAAGCTGGCTTATTCGCAGGTGAAATGCTGCTGCACGAGAAGAAGTTAGATAAGAAGTTAAAGCGTGAGCTCGAGTGGATTGTTGAAGACGGCAAGCGCGCGAAGAACCACTTGCTAGAAGCTAACTTGCGTCTGGTTGTTTCGCTAGCAAAGCGTTACACCGGCCGCGGCATGTTATTCCTTGATCTAATTCAAGAAGGTAACTTAGGTTTGATCCGCGCAGTTGAGAAGTTCGACTACACAAAGGGTTACAAGTTCTCAACTTATGCAACTTGGTGGATCCGTCAGGCGATCACTCGTGCGATGGCTGACCAAGCTCGTACGATCCGTATTCCGGTTCACATGGTTGAAGTTATTAATAAGTTGGCTCGTGTTCAGCGCCAGATGTTGCAAGACCTTGGCCGCGAACCTACCCCTGAAGAGCTAGCCAAAGAATTAGATATGACTCCAGAAAAGGTGGTCGAAGTTCAGAAGTATGGTCGCGAACCAATTTCACTTCACACTCCTCTTGGCGAAGAAGGCGATTCTGAATTCGGTGATTTGATTGAAGACTCTGAAGCGGTAGTACCAGCTGATGCGGTTTCATTTACATTGCTACAAGAACAACTGCACTCGGTACTAGACACTTTGTCAGAGCGCGAAGCCGGTGTTGTTGCGATGCGCTTTGGTCTAACTGATGGCCAACCAAAGACTCTTGATGAGATTGGAAAGGTTTACGGGGTAACTCGCGAACGTATCCGTCAGATCGAATCAAAGACCATGTCTAAGTTGCGCCACCCATCACGTAGCCAAGTTCTGCGCGATTACTTAGATTAAAAAGTAGCTACCTCGTGAGTGAGAATCCACAAGCTTTCGTAAATCCAGCTAGTGGTTCGATCAGACTTACCGGCGAAGTCAACTTTGTTGATGCTGAAGGTAACTTGATTGAAAGTATCGAGTCGCCAAAGTTGTGTGGTTGCGGTTTATCAAAAGACAAACCTCGCTGCGATGGCTCTCATAAAGAATATGTAAAACTTTTCGCCGACGTTTTGCGTAATGCTCGCGAGTTAGTTAAGCCTTGCATGGCATTTTCACCGATGGCCAAGAAAGCCCGGGATATCCGCGAGAACGAGCTGGCTTACCGCCTAGAAGCGGGCGAAACAATGGTCGGCGTGAAAGTTGGGGGAGCACTTGATTCTCCTAATAGCGCAGAACCAACTTCAGTAATGATCTTTGGGTATTTGACCAATGCCATGCAATTAACCGATTCAATCAAGACTGCCAATTACATCTATCCACGCGCCGAAGCAGAAGTGGTTTTTAAAATCAGCAAAGAAATTTCTGCTGAAATTCATCCTTCTGAAGTTTTGGATTACGTCAGCCATGTAGCTGCAGGTATTGAGGTCTTTGATTATCGCTATGGCCAGGCTCAGATTTATGCTGAAGATGCCATTGCCGATAATGCTGGTGCTGCCGCATTTGTACATAGCCATTGGGTTGCAGTACATGAAGCAAATCTAGAAAATTTAACTGCGCAAGTTTTTGCTAACGAAACAGAGCTAGAAACTGCGCCGCTAACTGCAATCCGTGGAAATCCTTGGTTAGCAGTTGCCTTGCTTTCAAAAGTTTTAGTTGAAAATGGCGCTAAGTTGCCCGCAGGTTCAATTGTTTTTAGCGGATCTGCAACTAAAGGTCTTCATTTAGCGGCAGGAAACAACTACGCCGTTGAGATAAAAGGTTTAGGGCGAGTAGAACTTAAAGCAATTTAGTTAGAAGAGACGTCGACTAACTTGTTGGTCTCATCTTGAATCTTCGCTGAAACTTGCTTTAGCTTTTCAGCATATTCCTTGCCGTGGTGACCACAGAAAAGTAGTTCGCCACCAGATAACAAAACCGCGCGCACATAAGCCTGGGCACCACAGCGATCGCAACGATCAACCGCATTCAGAGGGGTTGTTTCGAGGATTAGCTGTTCGGTCATGTTCTCTCCATTCGTTAAACGACTAGTCGTTCTCGGTGACTACTTCATCTAGGGGAACAGCAAACCACACCTTGGTTATTCCCCGCTCGTTAAAATAAATATTTGTTCGCTAATTACCTGTTAATTTACTGAAAATTGAGCGATAAATTCACTATTTGAGACCCCTTCGGCGCGCTTAACGGGTCAAATCCCAGGTCGCAGATAATCTTCACCCCCGTGGCTACTAATGAAGAAGGCGTGCAAGATTCCTATACCGCCAAAGATCTAGCCGTACTAGAAGGCCTCGACGCCGTTCGCAAGCGCCCAGGTATGTATATCGGTTCAACTGATTCTCGCGGATTAATGCACTGTCTTTGGGAAATTATCGACAACGCAGTTGATGAATCACTCGCTGGTTATTGCAAGAAAATTGATATCAACCTTGAAGCCGATGGCTCAGTTGAAGTACACGATGATGGCCGCGGTATTCCAGTTGATAAAGAACCAAAGACTGGCTTAACTGGCGTTGAAGTTGTACTTACTAAATTACATGCTGGCGGAAAATTCGGTGGCGGTTCATATGCAGCTTCCGGTGGTCTGCACGGTGTTGGTGCATCAGTTGTTAACGCGCTAGCTGAACGTCTTGATGCTGAAGTAGATCGCAATGGCAAGATTTACTGGATGTCGTTTAAGCGCGGCGTTGCCGGCATCTTCGAAGGCGATGGGCCAAAGGCCTCTTTCACGCCGGCATCAGGTTTGCGCACAATCGGTAAAGTTTCAGCCAAAGTTACTGGTACTCGCATCAAGTGGTGGAGTGATCGCCAGATTTTCTTGAAGGATGCTGAACTAGATATCGAAGAGATTTACGCTCGGGCACGCCAAACTTCTTACCTAGTGCCTGGTTTAACTTTAATTGTTAATGACAACCGCACTAAGGCAAAAACCACCGAAACTTTTTATCACAAAGGTGGCATTTCCGAATACTGCGATTTCTTACAACCTGATCAAGGTATCGGCGAAGTCATTCGCTTAACTGGTTCGGGTCACTATCAAGAGACGGTGCCAGTTCTAGACGATCAAGGGCACATGGTTTCAACTGAAGTCGAGCGCGATATGTTGGTTGATATCGCTCTTAAATGGGGCAACGAATTTGCGCATACCAACCGCTCATTTGTAAACATCATTGCCACGCCAAAAGGTGGCACCCACATGACCGGCTTTGAAAAGTCGCTCACCAAGGTCTTTAACGAGACCCTACGCAGCACTGGAACGCTTAAGAAGAACGAAGCCGATGTCATTAAAGATGACATCCTCGAAGGCCTGACCTCGGTTGTGACAGTTCGTATGTCAGAACCACAGTTCGAAGGACAGACTAAGGAAGTTCTGGGTACATCAGCTGCAGCCCGTATCGTCGGTGAAGTCGTGGCCGAAGAGCTAAAGAAATTCTTTGCAACAACCAAGCGCATCGATAAGGCCAATGGCCGTTTGATCCTAGAAAAAGTTGCTGGTGCATCTCGTACTCGTATTTCAGCTCGTGCACACAAAGATCTGCAACGCCGAAAGAACGCACTTGAGTCTTCTTCACTTCCAACCAAGCTTTCGGATTGCCGCTCCGAAGATGTAAATCGCACCGAATTATTTATCGTAGAAGGTGACTCCGCACTTGGAACTACTAAGGCTGCGCGTAATTCTGAGTTCCAAGCAATCTTGCCGATTCGGGGAAAGATTCTGAATGTTCAGAAAGCATCACTTTCGCAGATGCTTGATGATAAAGAGTGCGGCTCAATCATTCAGGTTATTGGTGCCGGCTCTGGTCGCTCATTCGAGCTAGATGATGCTCGCTATGGCCGCATTATCTTGATGTCAGATGCTGACGTTGATGGCGCACACATTCGTTGTTTGCTTCTAACACTTCTCTATCGTTACATGCGCCCGCTAATTGATGCCGGTCGCGTATTTGCGGCGATCCCACCACTGCACCGCATTGAAACCATGGGTGGCGGCGGCAAAAAGGGTGAATACATTTATACCTATTCAGATGATGAAATGAAGAAGGTAACTGCTGAATTAATTAAGGCTGGCAAGAAGTGGAAAGAGCCGATCCAGCGCTATAAAGGTTTAGGCGAAATGGATGCTGATCAGCTGCGCGAAACCACTATGGATCCAGATGCTCGCACCTTGCGCCGTATCACTGTGACCGATGGCGCTGCAGCTGAGGCAATGTTTGAACTGCTAATGGGTAGCGATGTTGCCCCACGTAAAGATTTCATTGCTAATGCCGAAATTGATCGCGACAGCATCGACGCTTAATTAAGAGTTAGCGGTAGTGGTACTTACGCCTCGAAATACTCAGGCTTGTTGAGCCTAGACGAACCCTTACTTAGTCTGGCATTTCTTTGGTGCCACGCTCTTGGTCGTTAAATTAAATACGGTGTATAAGTTCGTGGTGGAATCGGAGACCATGCACGCGTATCGAGTGAATACATCTTTACTATTTACCTTTGGTTTCGTAATATTAAAGGTGAAGATACGTTTGCTGTAATCTGAAATAATCGTTGAGGTCGCATACTTTTCATATTCAACACCAGAGTAGTCCTGCTGTGGAACTTCTAGCTCGATCTGACATTTTCCGGCCACTAAGCCACGTAGGTTTAGGAGCTCAGGTTCATCACTCGATTCTTTGATTGAGCAGATTTTAGGTGTCAAAGACTGAAAACCATTTGCCAGTGTTAGGACATGTCCACCAGGCATCACATAGGTGTATTTTTTATCTTTCAACCACTCCCAGAGCGGAAGATATTGCAGTTGTAGTCTCGTTTCAGTGCCAACCGTTGGGTTCACCTCACCGTTTGGGAGTTGGGCTAATAAAGAATAAGGCTGCCGCTGGAAATGAACGGTAAAATTTGCAGTGACATCTGGTTTAGCCAGAAATGGTACATGTGACGTTGCCGAAACCTTGCAATCTACGTTATCTCTTAATGGTCTGATCTCAGTAGCGCTCTCACCATTCTCTTTTACCTTCGTGCGCAATACCTGGCAAGTCTCGGGAGTCAAAACTGTTGCAGTGGTGTAATTGGGTGATTTGTTATTATTCCAAAAATCGCTGACGACCTTGGTTTTCTCAACACATGCTGGAGCGCATTTGTATGCCTTTGACGTATATGGGGGTTCCAGGTAATAAATGTTAGTGCTCAGAAAGACTGAATCGGTGGCTGAAAAGCTCTTTCCATCAATACCCGTAGGTTCAGTGCGAGCCCTATCAATCGTTGAACCAATCGAATTTTGGAAAACACCATTGATCTTATAAATCGGAGATGGACCACCATCAAAATTGATTACTTGCCTCGAAAGTTTGCCAACTGAAAAATTCCCACAGGTACTAAATTCTTGGCCATCTAAGAGTTTGGCTGCTACACAGATGAACTTGAAATTATTTTGGTCAGTTAAACCATGGTCTGCAGGGACAAAAAAGTTTTCGGAGGTAAGAAAAGTCGAATCTGATCCCAGGAAGGTGACTTTATAGTTTACGACCGTCGAAGATGCTGCGGATTTCCAGAACCAGTCAACGAAACCTTTATGAAATAGAACTACGAAATTATCATTGTCAGAGTTACCTGCTTGCGAAATTGGAATATTTGTTAGAAATACAGAGACAACTAAAGCCAAGATTATTGACCGTCGCCACTTATAACTCATACTTCATGTTAGTTACTTAATGAAGTCACTGTCAATGGATTTACTTGATTTTGCTTTGGGCCTTCTGATTCGAGTACCCGTTAATTCAGAATTAGTCGATTGCGACTAGATCGAAGTAATCATCTTTCCAAAGATCTTCATCGCCATCAGGTAACAAAATAACGCGCTCTGGCTTAAGTGCTTGTACTGCGCCTTCATCGTGGGAAACCATGATTACTGCGCCTTGATATTCACCAAGGGCAGCCAAAATTTCAGCACGTGATGCTGGGTCAAGGTTGTTAGTTGGCTCATCTAGTAAAAGTACGTTTGCTGCAGATACAACAAGTACTGCCAGAGCTAAACGAGTTCGCTCACCACCAGATAAAACTTTAACTGGCTTATGAACATCATCGCCG
>RFRA01000057.1 GCA_009924725.1 Actinomycetota bacterium | reverse complement strand
GCGCGCGTTAAATTCAAACCAACAGTTTTACCATTGGCATCAATGCTCTTAGCTTCGATTCGAGTTAACAATCTAAAACTTTGGGCATTTCCCTCAAAGCCACCACAATCTTTGGCGAGTTCAGCCAAAGCTTCTTCGCCATTGTGACCAAAAGGTGGGTGCCCTAAGTCATGAGCTAAACATGAAGTTTCTAATAAATCTGGATCAGCGCCAAGTGACTCGCCAAGTTCGCGGCCAATCTGCGCGCACTCTAAAGAGTGTGAAAGTCGAGTCCGTTGAAAATCATTTTCCCAAGGGACAGCCACTTGAGTTTTTGCGGCTAATCGACGAAGAGCTGCGGAATGAATGACCCGAGCTCGATCGCGCATGAATTCAGTGCGACCAGCACGCTTAGCTGGTTCATCAAGGAAGCGTTCTTGATCACGAGATGTGTAGCCAATCAATTCGCTCATGGTGTTACCTTATTGAGAATGTTGTCTGAAGGTAAACGGTCACTGATGCGAACTCCGTGACGACCAAGTGTTATGTAGGCCAAGTAAGCGC
The DNA here is from genome assembly GCA_009924725.1 of Actinomycetota bacterium. Classification (GTDB taxonomy): domain Bacteria; phylum Actinomycetota; class Actinomycetes; order Nanopelagicales; family Nanopelagicaceae; genus Planktophila. The sequence goes on along the minus strand of RFRA01000057.1, from coordinate 6,586 downwards.
CAGCTTCGCGAATCAAGTACTTAAATCCACTCTTTTCCAAGGCATTTGGGCCACCTTGAACAGGTGAGCAGGTCGCAATTAGGCCAAGATCATTGGCCATGGTCATGGATCGCAAGCAATGTAATGGGTCGGTCACGATAATTACATTCTTAATTTTTCGAGCGCGCAATTCTGCGGCATAAGCTTTAGTAGAACTTAAAGTATCTCGACCAACTTCAATCGCTTTTAAATTTGCATACTTCACACCATTTTGCATTAGCCAGATTCGTCCTGTTGCTGCTTCAGTGGTGCGATCACCTGGTGCGCCACCGCCAACCGTAATGATCTTTTTGGCTAAACCTAAATCGTAAATGCGCTTTGCTTCAGTTAGTCGCGCTTCTAAAACTAATCCAGGCCGGCCATCTAGTTGCGCAGCACCGAGTACCACAATCACATCAGCATTTCGAATTGTTGGATTATTTGCGGCATACCAAGTTTTGCCAAGTGCAAATACCGGGACAACAATCACCAGAAGTAGTAAGAAGGCAATCACTCTACGAAATAGTTTAAAGAGAAACATCAGCCACCAGAGAACATATCTTCGAGTTCGATCTCGACAATTTCATCGGGGTCAAGCAACCAACCATCTGGCAACGTAACTGGGCGACCATGGCTAGTGCGACCACGTGGCTTTTCGCTAACTTCAACTGGATATGGTTGATCATCAAGCTGATCAAGCAAGCCACGGAGTTCGGCAAGAGAACCAACCATTCCGAATTGGCGACGCAGTTCGCTGTGCACGCGGAAACCTTTTAGGTACCAAGCCATGTGTTTACGCAGATCGCGACAACCACGATCTTCATTTTCAAAGTAGTCAACAATTAGTTCACCATGGCGATACATAACTTCGCGAACTTCAAAAAGAGTTGGTAGGACTTTGCTCTGGGTGCCAGAAAATGCGGCAACTAAATCTGCGAATAACCAAGGCCGACCTAAGCAGCCACGACCTACAACCACGCCAGCACAGCCAGTTTCAGCAACCATTGCTAAGCCATCGGCGCCAGACCAAATATCGCCATTACCTAAAACAGGCACGCCAGTTGGTTTTAAGTGCTCAACTAGCTGCGAAATAGCCGACCAATCGGCTTTTCCTTCATACATCTGTTGGGCAGTGCGCGCATGCAAAGCAACCCAAGCGACACCTAAGTTGGCAGCCGATGTTGCTGCTTCTAAATATGTTTCATGATCGCTATCAATGCCGATGCGCATTTTCACGGTAACTGGAATTCCAAATGGCTTAGCAGCTTCAACTGCGGCGTCCACAATCGAGGTAAAGAGATTGCGCTTGTATGGCAATGCAGCCCCGCCACCTTTGCGAGTTACTTTAGGAACTGGACAACCAAAATTCATATCAATGTGATCGGCTAAATTCTCTTTACCCATCATCGTTACCGCTGCACGCATGGTGTGCGGATCAGTTGAATAAAGTTGCACAGACCTTGGCCACTCACCAGCCCCTGGTGCGATCATGCGCAAAGTATCAGGGCGTCGCTCTAGTAGTGCGCGAGCAGTAACCATTTCGGAAACAAATAAGCCAGCTCCTTGTTCGCGACACAACATGCGAAAAGCGGAGTTAGTAATACCTGCCATTGGTGCCAATACCACCGGCGGATCAATGAAATGATCACCAGTTGCTAATGGCAAACGCAGCGGTTTTAGCAACCCAGCAGACGTGGTGCTAACCATGACTCCACCTGATCGATGCTGATTCGTTCTTGCGCCATTGTGTCGCGATCGCGAATTGTCACAGCGTTGTCATCGAGAGTTTCGAAGTCAATGGTGATGCAATATGGAGTTCCAATTTCATCTTGGCGACGATAACGGCGACCGATTGCGCCAGCATCATCGAAATCAACGTTCCAATTCTTACGAAGCGCAGTTGCCAGATCGCGCGCTTTAGGTGAAAGGTCTGCATTACGTGAAAGTGGCAAGACCGCAACCTTCACTGGTGCAATGCGATGATCGAACTTAAGCACAGTGCGCTTTTCCATCTCGCCCTTAGCATTTGGTGCTTCATCCTCTGAGAAAGCATCCATCAAGAAAGTAAGTGCACAACGATCAACACCTGCTGCTGGCTCAATTACATAAGGTGTCCAACGTTCATTCTTCTCTTGATCGAAGTAAGAAAGATCTTTGCCAGAGGCGGCCGAGTGGGCTTTTAAGTCGAAATCAGTGCGGTTTGCAATACCTTCAAGCTCGCCCCACTCAGTGCCAGCAAACTCGAATTTATATTCAATATCAGCAGTGCGCTTCGAGTAATGCGAAAGCTTCTCTTTCGGATGATCATAAATACGTAAACGATCTGGATTAATACCGAGATCTTTATACCAAGCCAAACGGTAATCAATCCAATACTGGTGCCACTCTTCATCGGTGCCAGGGACTACAAAGAATTCCATTTCCATCTGCTCGAATTCACGAGTACGGAAAATAAAGTTTCCAGGCGTAATTTCATTGCGGAAAGATTTACCAATTTGGCCAATACCAAATGGTGGCTTCTTGCGCGATGTAGTCATTACTTGATCAAAGTTAATGAAAATACCTTGCGCAGTTTCCGGGCGCAGATAAGCCAAACCTGATTCATCTTCAACTGGCCCCAGATAAGTCTTTAACAAACCGCTGAATTGTTTTGGGGTAGTGAACTGACCCTTATTGCCACAAGCTGGGCAATTAACATCGGCCAAAGATTCTGGTGCTTTCTTATGCTTTGCTTCATACGCCTCTTCTAAATGATCAGCGCGATAACGTTTGTGGCAAGCAGTACATTCAGTTAGTGGATCACTAAAGGTCGCAACGTGGCCAGATGCTTCCCAAACTTCACGAGCCAAGATCACGCAAGAATCAATACCCACGATATCTTCGCGACCCATCACCATTGACTTCCACCATTGGCGCTTAATGTTATTTTTTAGTTCAACTCCGAGTGGGCCGTAATCCCAAGATGCGCGCAAGCCACCATAGATTTCTGAAGAAGGAAATACGAATCCGCGGCGCTTAGCCAGACTTACAATATTTTCTAAACGATCTACGGCCATTGGGGAGAACCTCATCCGGTAAATAAGAGCCGGTGAAAATGGGTTTACCCATCCGGCTGGCTGTCGGCGCAACGCAACGTTCGTTGAATCACGTAAGCCAAATTTTACTCGGTAACTGGCAGTTCGTACGCACCTGGTTCATCGATTGCTAACGCCAAGACCGGAATTGCTTCTAACTTGGCTCGATTTGAACTAAGTGCGCGACGATATGAGCCAACATTTTGCCAACGGGTAACAATCGTCCAGAGCCCAAGTTCATCTAAATTCTGACCAATTTCGCCATCGATGTAGCCAGGGGCCGCAGCCAATGCAGCTAGTGCCAGGCTCAACTGCGCCTCAAAATGAGCAGCTTGACCCATCGGAACCTCAAACCTGGCGATTGCGATCATGGTTGGAGCGTAGCGGGTTAACTATGGAAATGAAAATCATTTTCATTTGTGATACCTTTTCGATATGAACATAGCAATTGGTCTTGCCGCACTAACTGTCCTTGCCACTACAGCCGGTGGTTTCCTTGCAATCAAATCCCGCGATCGTTTGCACTTAGTCCTGGGCTTATCTGCAGGACTTCTGCTTGGCCTGGTTGCTTTTGACCTACTGCCAGAAGTATTTGAATTAAACACCAATACTTTCGGAAACGTGCCAGTTGTATCAGTGGCATTTGTAGCCGGCTTCCTGCTTCTCCATTTTGCAGAGCAAATTTTTGGTTCACACGAACCAGCTGAATCAGATTATGGACATGAGCATGATCACTCGGTAAACATTGCTGGCACTTTGGGCGCACTTGCAATGGGTGGCCATGTGTTCCTTGATGGCGTGGCTCTTGGATTATCATTTAAAATTTCAAACTCACTTGGCATTGCCGTGTTCATTGCCATCTTGTCACACGCATTTAGCGATGGCTTAAATACCGTCTCGCTATTAATCAAGAGTGGTCATTGGACTAAGCGAGCAATCATGTTACTCGGCGTCGATGCCATCATGCGCATAGGTGGTGCAGCACTTGGTAGCTATATAACAATTAGCGACCCTTCACTTGCCGTGTATTTAGCTCTCTTCTCAGGTTTTGTAATCTACTTAGCAACATCACATATCTTGCCTGAAGCGCATTCACGTCATCCTTCTAAATTAACCATGGTTGCAACAGTTATTGGCGTAGTTGCTATGTGGTTAATCGTCGGAAATATTGGCGAGTAGATACTTTATAAATGAGTCGTTCGAACCCAAGAGTACTAAGCACTTTAGAGCGCGCTGGCGGATTCGCAAGTGCTCAAGAGGTTTATCGTCTTATGCAGCGTGAAGGCGAAAGCATTGGTTTAACTACGGTTTATCGCTCTTTACAGAGCCTAGTAAATGACAAAATCGTTGATGTACTAAGACGTGATGATGGTGAGGCTATCTATCGTCTCTGCGGAGATGCCCACCATCATCACTTAGTCTGCAAAGGCTGCGGCGATACCGTTGAAATTGAAGGTGGCGCAATTGAAAAATGGGCGCTCAATGTGGCTAAAGACCATGGTTTTCGCGAAGTGGGTCATACCGCAGAAATTTTTGGTCTCTGCAGCAAGTGCTGATCTATGCCTTACCGAACCTTCTATCCCGCTTTGAGTATTCCTCAATAGCTCGCCACAAAACTTTGCGATCTACATCTGGCCACAAGACATCAAGAAATACGAATTCAGCATAAACCGATTGCCAGGGCAGGAAGTTGCTAGTGCGTTGCTCACCCGATGAACGCAAAAACAAATCCACATCACTCATCTTGGGTTGGTTTAAATACCTAGCAAATGTTTTCTCAGTAATGGCATCTGCCTTAATCTTGCCACGCTTCACATCGCGAGCTAGTTCAGAAGCTGCATCAACGATTTCAGAGCGACCGCCATAGTTAACGCACATATTTAAAGTTAAAGTTTTATTCCTAGCGGTTAGCTCTTCGGCAATTTCGAGTTCATTGATCACACTCTGCCAGAGTCGCTTTGGCCGACCAACCCAACGAATTCGCACACCCATATCATTCATCTGATCGCGACGGCGACGAATTACATCGCGATTAAAGCCCATTAAGAATTTAACTTCTTCCGGCGAGCGACGCCAGTTTTCAGTACTAAATGCGTATGCGCTGATCTCTTTAACGCCATATTCAATTGCGCCTTCAACCACATCAAACAACGCTGCTTCACCGGCTTCATGGCCAGCTGTACGGGGCAAGCCACGTTTCTTAGCCCAGCGGCCATTGCCATCCATCACGATTGCTACGTGATTTGGAATTTGAATCTTGCTCATACGCGCTCCACCATTGGCATGCTGCGCAAGCCACGTTCTAAGTGCCAGTGCAAGTAGGCGGTAATTAAGCCATTAGCTTCGCGGCGATTACGCAGCTCACTTGCACTCGCACTTTCCCAATCACCTGAAAGTAAGTCACCCATAAGTTTTAAAGTTTCAACCGCAGGGGTAGCAGAAGCTGACGGCCGGCAATCTAAACAAACTGAGCCGCCACCAACTAATGAGAAGTAGCGATGCGGGCCTTCTTTTTCGCAACGCGAACAGTTAGTCATCGAAGGTGCGTATCCCCCGATGGCAAGTGATCGCAGTAAGAAGGCATCGAGGATAAGCGATGAGTCATAACGTTTTTCGGCTAAAACTTTTAGGGCGCCGACAACTAAGTTAAATTCTTGTAGCGCTGGTTCGCGCTCTTGTGGAGTAAAGCGTTCGGTAGTTTCTAAAATCGCAGATGCGATAGTCCAGCGCTGATAATCATTGGCTAACTCTTCGCCATAGTTTGCAATCGCCTCAACTTGGGTAACGGTGTCAAAGGTTTTTCCGATGTGCAACTGAATATCAACGTGGCTACCAGGTTCAAGGCGTGCCCCAAATTTAGACATTGTGCGACGAACCCCTTTTGCTACCCCGCGAACTCGCCCATGTTCGCGAGTCAGCAAAGTGATGATGCGATCGGCTTCACCCAATTTCTGGGTGCGCAGAATTAACGCTTCATCACGGTAGAGGCTCACTGGCCTAAAGTAACGGGATCAGTTAGCGAATAGCGCGATTGATCGCCGAAACCACGGCTTTTAGTGAGGCAGTGGTGGTATTTGGATCAATTCCCACGCCCCAGAAAACTTCGTCGCCGATTGCGCACTCAAGATAGGCAGCAGCTGATGCATCGCCACCTGCACTAAGTGCATGCTCGTAATAATCAAGGACTCGAACATCAACGCCATATGCCTGCAAAATATTACAGAACGCTGCGATTGGGCCATTGCCTTCGCCGCTTAGTTCAACTAATTGGCCGCGATCAAGAATAGAAATAGCTAACTGCACATCTTGATCAAGAACTGAAGTTTGCGACAAACCTTTCAGGCGGAAGCGACCCCACTTTTTATCATCATTAGCAGTTGGTAGATATTCATCTTCGAAAATCTGCCACATGGCATCGCCGGTAATTTCGCCGCCTTCAGTATCAGTCTTTTGTTGCACAACTTTTGAGAACTCAATCTGCAGACGACGAGGCA
>RFRA01000056.1 GCA_009924725.1 Actinomycetota bacterium | reverse complement strand
TGGGGCGCAAAAGTTATCGCAGTTACTTCATCTTCTGAAAAAGCTGCTCTGGCAAAAAAACTTGGCGCTGATGTAACAATAGATGCCAACGTAGATGATTTAGCTGCGGCGATGTTGGCCGCAAATGACGGCAAGCCAGTTGATTTAATTCTTGAAATGGTGGGTGGAAAAACTTTCGATGCGAGCTTGGCTGTCTTAGCGCCATTCGGTCGATTAATAACTTACGGAATGGCTTCACGTACGCCACCGTCATCGATTAACCCTGCTGTCTTAATGGGTGGCAGTAAAACGATTACTGGTTTCTGGCTCTCACATTGCTTCGGCAAAAAAGAGCTGATGAATGATGTAATCAACGAACTTTTTCAACTAGTAATTGCCGGAAAATTGCACCCAGTAATCGGCGCCACCTTCCCGCTTTCCAAAGCAGGCGATGCTCATCGGGCAATGCTTGCTCGCCAGACAACGGGTAAGATTGCGCTAGATCCAGCGCTATAAATATGGTGTAACAGCACCATTTTTCGATTTACCGTTTGAGCCTGTACGCTCAGGGACTGATCAACGCCCCCCTAGCTCAGTCGGTAGAGCGTTTCCATGGTAAGGAAAAGGTCACCGGTTCGATTCCGGTGGGGGGCTCGAAAGTGTTTTACCGTTCACATATCCCTGGCGGGATAGCTCAGCTTGGTAGAGCAAGCGGCTCATAATCGCTGTGTCGTGGGTTCAAATCCCGCTCCCGCTACTAGCACGACCGCTTTATATCGATAAACCAAGCGTGAATTTCGCGCATTGAGCAGGCTCAGGTAACCTAGCCCTCTCAATTAACTAGTGCAGCACATCTATAAAGGAGCATCACCATGGCAAGTAAGAGTGCGGACGTTCGTCCAAAGATCACCATGGCATGCGTAGATTGCAAAGAGCGCAATTACATTACTAAGAAGAACCGCCGCAACGATCCAGACCGCATGGAACTTAAGAAGTTCTGTCCACGTTGCAAGTCTTCAACTCTTCACCGCGAAACTCGCTAATGATCAGCCCCGATTCGGTCGGGCGCACCTACAACGGTGCAAATTCAACAACTATTTCGCAATCTGAAATCACTAATTTTGCTGCCGTCTTTGGCGAGACTGATTATTCGGTTGCCACGCCTACTTTCTCAATTCGAGTATCACTCGATCAATTGCAAGAAATTCTGACCGGCCCTGAAGTTGGCATTAACTGGGAACGCGTAGTCCATGGCGATCAGAAATTTGAAATTCACCGCCCAATAGTTGCGGGTGACGTTTTAACCTGTGATGCCACGATTGAAAGTTATCGAGTTGCAGCTGGCAACGAATTTATTAACGTGAAGTCTGATCTACGCAATGGCGATGAAATAGTTTGCACAAACTGGAGCACAATTGTGGTGCGCGCATGATGCAAGAGCGTATTTTCAAAATTGATCGCGAACTACTGAAGCAATATGCCGATGCCAGTGGCGATCAAAACCCAATTCATCAAGATGAAGCATTTGCTAAATCAGTTGGTTTGCCTGATGTCATCGCGCACGGCATGTTAACCATGGGCTTAGTTGGGCAATATGTCAGCGACTGGGCTGGCGGTTCGGCCAATGTAAAAGAGTATTCAGCTCGTTTTGTTAAACCAGTTGTTGTGCCAGCTAATAGCATTGTTGATCTTGTTGTAAATGGTGTGGCCACCGAAGAGAACGGCTTATACCGACTTGAACTAACTGCCACTGTCGATGGCGTAAAAGTATTAGGAATGGCTAAGGCTTTAGTTAAAAAATGAGCGCTCCTAATTCAGTCATCGAACTCGCAGAGGCGCGGCAAGCCGCTCGAGCTAATAAAGATTTCGCCCTTGCCGATTCACTGCGCGACCAGATTTTTGCCGCCGGTTATGAAGTTGTCGATGTTGCAGGAGGCTTTGAACTAACTGAAAAAGCTCGCTTCCCGATTCTGGCGAAGTTGCGAGATTTGAAGCCATTTAGTCTGCCCGCTCATGAAATAACTGCGCTCTTAGTAATCGACGGGTTTATTGCAGATGCAATTACCTGCATAAATTCGATTAAAGCGAATAGTGATTGCAATATTGCAGTGCTCTCGATTGGGCCAGCCGGCGACTTAGTAGATGTAATTGATCAGCGCACTGCTCTGGTTGAAATTGCCGAAACCGGTTGGGGCGAGGCTGTAAATGCGCTGATGAAGAACGTGGAATCTAAATATGTAATTGCGATGGATCCTTCAACAACTTTTACCGGTGATGCGATTACACCGGTTCTGCAGGAATTAAATAAAAGTGAATTTGTCGCCGTTGGTTGGAAAGGCGGCTTAGTTAATTTAGCCGATGACTGGCGCAGTACTGAAGATAAAGGCGATGGCGAAGTCGATGTGCTCTTTAGTTATTTCATGGCCATTGATCGAGTTGCAGCCCTTGAAGTTGGTGGCTTTAACGCCCGAGCAATTTATTATCGCAACGCCGACATAGAGTTTTCGCTGAAGTTACGTCACGGCACCGGTCGATTACTGCAAATGCATTTACCACTAGAACAAGGTCGCCATCATGGTTATCACGATGCCGATGCCACATATCGCGAAGTGCAATCTAAGAAGAATTACGATCGAATCCTCGAACGCTTCCGCGGTAAAGAGGCAATCTTGAGCCCGCGTCGCTAACCTTTAGCCATGGCCGATTTATCCGACTTCACTAGTTTGCATGTGGGTGGGCCGGCGCGTGATTTTGTTGAAGTCGCAACTGAAGCCGAAATCATTGCTGCCCTAGAAGCAGCTGGTGATTCACCAATTTTAATTATTGGTGGCGGCACCAATTTGTTGATTAGCGATTCTGGTTTTGCTGGCACCGTAATTCGCATCAGCAATAACCAAGTAAAAGAAGAGATCGATGCTTGCAGCGGTGCCACGTTAACTATTGGAGCTGGCGAAAACTGGGATGAATTCGTGGCTTCAACGATCGAACGCGGTTTCGCTGGCCTAGAAACGCTAAGCGGTATCCCGGGCACAGTAGGTGCTGCGCCCATTCAAAACATTGGCGCCTATGGCCACGAAGTTGGCGAATTCATTACTCGGGTGCGTACTTATGATCGCCAGAGTAAAGCAATTAAAACTTTCACAAATGGCGAATGTAACTTCAGCTATCGCAATTCAATCTTTAAAGCCCAGCCTGGTCGCTACGTCGTACTTGATGTGGCTTTCCAAATTCGCATTGGTGAAATCTCAGATGCAATCACGTACGCCGAGCTAGCGACCAAACTAGGAATTCAGGTAGGCGAGCGTGCACCAGTTAAGAAAGTTCGCGAAACTGTTCTCGAACTTCGCTCAGCAAAGGGAATGTTGCTCTCGCCAACAGATAAAGATTCTTGGTCAGCTGGTTCTTTCTTTACGAATCCCATTGTCAGTAAAGAGTTAGCCGATCAGCTACCGGCAGATGCGCCACGTTGGCCAACAGGTGATGGCAAAGTAAAAACTTCGGCGGCTTGGTTGATTCAGCAATCTGGAATTGAAAAAGGCCAGACACATGGTGGCGCCAGAGTTTCGACCAAACATGTATTGGCGCTAACTAATTCGGGCAACGCAACAGCTACTGAAATTACTGAATTAGCCAAGATTGCTAGCGCTGCGGTTAAGGCGAAGTTCGGTATTCAGCTGCAACCAGAGGTAAACCTGGTTGGAATTACCTGGTAATTTGCTCATTAAACCTATTGCTTAATTCACCGCAGATCTAAATAATTTACGAACTCACGCAAGTAATGGGATCGGAGATCTGATGGCCAAAACATTTATGACCTGGGAAGCAGGAAAGACTTATTACCAAGTCATTGGAGACCTTAAATCTAAATTGACCCCAGTCGTTCTACTTCACGGAGGCCCAGGATTTTCGCACGACTATTTACTGCCTCCGGCAAGATTAATTAATTCCACCGGACGCCCGGTAATTCTCTACGATCAAATTGGTTGCGGTAAATCAACTCATAATCCAGAAGCGAAAGCGGATTATTGGACTGTTGATTTATTCCTTGAGGAACTCTCACTACTAATTAAGCATCTTTGCATAGGCGAAAATTATTACGTACTTGGGCAATCCTGGGGTGGCATGTTAGCAATGGAACATGCTGTTCTAAAACCTAAAGGGCTAAAAGCTTTAGTACTAGCAAATACTTTGCCTTCGAGCCAGATGTGGTCTAAAGAAACTCGCAAATTAGTTAATAAATTGCCCGCCAAAGTTCGCAAGACTATTGAGAAGCATGAGAAGAGTGGCACCTACGAATCACCCGAGTATCAAACTGCAATGATGGAATTTTATAACTTGCACGTTTGCAAGATTCCATTTCCACAAGAATTATCAGATTCGTTTGCGGCTTATGAAAGTGATCCATCGGTTTACTCCAAAATGTGGGGACCATCTGAATTCACAATTAATGGAACGCTTAAAGATTGGACGATTGTTAAGCGTCTAAACAAAATTGATGTGAAGGCATTGATAATTAGTGGCACCGATGATGAAGCCACTCCTGCTATGCAGAAAGTTTTAGTCAATGGAATTAAACGCTCGAAGCAAGTTCTGATTAAGGGCGCTTCGCACTGCACAGCAATGGAGCATCCACTTGAATGGATGCAAGAAGTCAACGCTTTTCTCGCGAAAGCGGATAAGTAAGCCTATTTAGTTAGCTTCTTCAATCAATTTCTTGATGCGACCAATGCCTTCAACGATATCTTCATCGCTTAGGGCATATGAGAAGCGCAAGTAACCCGATGGGCCAAAAGCCTCACCTGGAACCGCTGCAACTTCAACTTCGTCCAGAATCAAAGTAGCTAATTCAGCCGAAGTGGTTGGTGTTTTGCCGCGAATAGTTTTGCCAAGTACGCCTTTAACAGATGGATAAACATAGAACGCACCAGTTGGAGTAGGACAAGAGAAACCAGGGATCTCATTAAGCAGCGAAACAATTAATTTGCGGCGACGATTAAAGGCTTCGCCCATCTTGTGCACTGCAGCTAAGTCACCAGTTAGTGCGGCGATCGCAGCGCGCTGTGCAACGTTCGAAACGTTACTGGTTAAGTGTGATTGCAAGTTTGTTGCAGCCTTGATGACATCTTTAGGGCCGATCATCCAACCCACGCGCCAACCAGTCATCGCATAAGTCTTGGCAACTCCATTAATAATAATTACGGTGTCAGCTAAACCTGGAACCACAACCGGCATGCTTGGTGCAGTTGCACCGTCGTAAAGTAAGTGTTCGTAAATTTCATCGGCGATGATCCAGATATTATTCTTCAGCGCCCATTCACCAATTGCTTTAACTTGCTCAACTGAATAAACCGAACCTGTTGGGTTGCTTGGCGAACAAAATAGCAGTGCCTTAGTTTTTGGCGTGCGAGCAGCTTCGAGTTGTTCAACGGTTACTAAATAATTTTGAGTTTCATCAGCAAAAACTTCAACTGCTTTTCCGCCAGCTAATTTGATGCATTCTGGATATGTAGTCCAATACGGTGATGGCAATAAAACTTCATCGCCATCTTCAACAATTGTGGCAAATGCTTGGTAAACCGCTTGCTTTCCGCCATTAGTTACTAGAACTTGGTCGGCAGTAATTTCATAATTCGAATCACGCTTTGTTTTTGCCACGATCGCATCGCGTAGATCAGGTAAGCCTGGGGTTGGTGAGTAGCGATGATTTGCCACAACTTTCGTTGCAGCAGCTGCGGCCTCAACGATGTAGTCAGGTGTTGGAAAATCTGGCTCACCTGCACCGAATCCAATGACTGGGCGGCCAGCGGCTTTAAGCGCTTTCGCCTTGGCATCAACAGCTAAGGTCGCAGATTCTGCGATTGCGGCAATTCGTGCGGAGATTCTGGTCATGGCCTAAGTCTGCCGTATGCGCGCCCGTGCTTGCCTCCTGAGAGAAATAGCCAGTTAGACCTAAGCCCCCTTGAACCCCTACAATTCGACGCTCACGAGGGATTTGGCAAATCGTATGGTTTCGCCATGCCCGCGCGAAGGGCAGTAGCTCAATTGGCTAGAGTTGCCGTCTCCAAAGCGGCCGGTTGGGGGTTCGAGTCCCTCCTGCCCTGCAAAGTTTGGCCCTGTTTGCGAAAGTCGCACGCAGGAACATTAGTTAGTTAGGAATGCGAACATGACTGAAGAAGTCAAAGAAACCGAGAAACTCGGAATCTTCGCGCGCGTTGGCCTGTTCTATCGCCAAATCGTTTCCGAACTAACCAAAGTTGTTTGGCCAACTCGTAAACAGTTGACCACATACACAGCCGTTGTATTAGTTTTCGTGGCATTCGTAATTGCAGTGGTTTCACTGCTCGACTTGGTACTTACCAAGATCGTTTTCTGGATCTTCGGGTAAAAGGTAAAAATAGATGACACTCGAAGAAACTCCAGACGCTTTCGAAGCAGCACTAGCAGCGAACGCTGCCGATGTTGCCGTCGAATCTGCCGTTGAAGAAATCGTAGAAGTTGAACAAGAGGAAGCTACTTCTGCAGTTGATTCATCAGTTGAAACGGATGAAGACCCAATTGATGGTCCAATCGAAACCGACGAAGATGATCCAAACGCGGAATTCCGCCGCACTCTTCGCAGTGCAATCGGTGATTGGTATGTGGTTCATTCATATGCCGGTTACGAGAAGAAGGTAAAGGGCAACCTTGCCAACCGCACAATCTCTTTGAACATGGAAGATTATATTTTCCAGATCGAAGTTCCTGAAGAAGAAGTTATGGAAATCAAAAATGGTCAGCGCAAGATGGTTAAGCGCAACATTTATCCTGGCTACGTTCTTGTGCGCATGGAACTAACTGATGAATCATGGGGCGTTGTAAGACACACACCAGGTGTTACAGGTTTCGTAGGCCATGCCCACACACCGTCACCATTAAAACTTGAAGAAGTTGTAGCAATTCTTGCTCCAAGAATTGAGAAAAGAATTGTTTCTGCCACAACTGGTCAAACTACAACTGTGCGTGAAGTTCAAGTACTTGATTTTGCAGTGGGAGATTCTGTCACAGTTGTTGACGGACCATTTGCCACATTGCAAGCAACAGTTTCTGAGATCAATATCGATTCACAGAAAGTAACTGGTCTGGTCGAAATATTTGGACGAGAAACCCCAGTTGAACTCGGCTTTAGTCAGATTCAAAAGAACTAGAAAAAGGGAAAATAAAATGGCACCTAAGAAAAAAGTATCCGGTTTCA
>RFRA01000055.1 GCA_009924725.1 Actinomycetota bacterium | reverse complement strand
TGACGGGATAGTTATCGGTGAAGAAGGTGCATTACGCCCAGATTTAAATAATTTAACGCTTTGGAAGGTTAGTAGTTCAGGTAGCGGTGCTGGAAAATTTGAATTACCGCTTCCGGCACCTGTCCTTCCAACATCCTTAAACATCAATAAGAGTGGAATTTCTATAGTGGCTTGGCAGTCGGTCGGGTCACTATTTGTATCGGCAGATTTATCCGGAAAATTTAGCAAACCACTTACTATTGGCAAAACTACGACAACTTTAGATAAAGTGATTCGAAACAGTGACGGCAGCAGTGTTGTGCTTGGCAGCAGTACCGAACTGTTTTTGGGGAACAAAGCTATTGGCATCCGTGATGGGCTCATTATAAGAGTTGATGCAAACCTTAAAATTGTGCAATCTGCCCGCAGTGGGGAAAAGGGAGCTTCCCGGAATTGGAGTAGTGCTACAGCTTCACTTCTACTGGGTGGTTACTTGAAGAATAAAACAATTTCGCAAGCCACAATAACTAAGTTTGAAGCAACCTTTAAACCAACTTGGACGATTAGATATAAAGCAACCTCAAGTGCAGTAGTGGCAAATGGTTTAGGTTTGACAACTTATGCTGCCTTCGAAAATGGGGGTTCTGGAACACTTTTAACTTTTGATAAGAACGGAAAAGTTATTTCAACTAATTCATTTTCAGGTCAACCGATAGCAATTCAATTTAATAAGACTTTTGGACTTTTTATCTACACCGGTAATTCAATTTACTGCCTACCTATCAAATAACTTAAGCTGCGATAAAAGCGATTCGGCGATCTAGCGCCGCTAACAAAAATCTTTTCTTTTCAATGGTAACAAAGAGGCCATGTCCTGGTTCAGTGGTTTGCACTGAGGTGACCAAGCGAATTGGGTTATTAGGTTGGGCAAGATTTATCGAGCAAAGACGCATTTCGCAGTTCAGAATCAACTCGCCATTTTCGAGCGAAATACGCGCCCCTGGAGTGCCATAGCTATCGATAGTGGCTGTCGTAATCTCTTGGGTTTTTCCGACAAAAGTGCTTCTAATCTGATTTGGAACTGGTGCGGAATTTGTGCTGGCCGCGATCCAGACCATTCGAATTCCCGCTTTTTCAGGCGCAATTGCAACGTCAAAGCCAGCCACAGGTATGCCATTTTCGGCTTGGTCTAGAGTTGTGTAGGTCCAACTATTGGGAGATACACCACTGCGAGTCGCGTATCGAACTTCACCCGAAGTAATGTCACGTTTTTGATTTATAACTAAGACCGAGTCGTAAACAATATGGGTCGTCGACTTTGTTACGTAGGCAGCTAAGTGGAAGGCAACATCGCCGGTACTGCGATTATCGGTTTTGCGATCACCATCAATTAACTCGTAAACCCATTTTGTAGTGTTTATTCGCTTGGTAGCACCTAACAAAATTCCCTGGCTCTCGTCTCGGTAGAAGACTGAAATACCGGCTGGAGTGATTGCGCAAGCATTGCTAACGCTGACATCGCTGCCGGTACGAACCCGATCTGGAATCTCATAATTCTGGATAGTAGGACCATTGCCGTCAATGATTTCAAAAATAAAGGTATTTCCGTCGTATTGTGAGTATCTCAAATCTCGGTCTACTGCATCGGGATAGAAAATATGTAATTTCTGATTTACGCCAACTCCTGAGGTGCAAAGCGAGATATGTCCTGCGATTTTATTTTTAGTGCGACCAGCACTTCCACCTGCACCATCTACGGTGGTTTTTTTCCAGACTAAACCGTTCCAAGTTGCGATCTTTAAAGTACCTTTAACTGCATCTGTGAAAACAATAATTGGTTTGCCATTAAAGGTAGTGGTTGCGATATCACGGCCATCATTTGTTAAATCAACTGGGGCAGTTTTCCAAACAGCTTGCGGAATTATCGATTTAGTGATGGCTTCGACTGAAGTTCCTAATGCGTTTTGAGCAGTTACTGCAAAGGAATAAGGGGTGCCATTTTTGAGACCCGTAACAACTATTGGGCTAGAGGTGCCACTAACAGTTAGTGAAGTTTTTAAGTTCTTGACTGTGTAAGCAGTAACTTGCGCCGCACGTGCATTAGCGGGCGGATCAAAGGTAATGATGGCGCTTTGATTTCCAATCAACGCTTCAACATTTCGAGGCGCATCAGGAACGCTTACAGCTAGACCAACAGGAGGTTTTGAGCGCATATCTTCCATCATGGCCAACAAAAGTGGGCCGGGCTGGTGAAAAACTTCGCCCGCATCCAGATTTGGAGTCATTACCGCATTAATTCCACTCTTTGAAAAAGTACTCTCGTCTAAGTGGCTTACTGATGAACCAGGCTCGTAAGTCGCTGGTGTGTACATCTTTACTTTCTCGCCACCATTTGCACGCTTACCATTTTCACCAATCCAAAAAAGTGGCGAAGTAAGTATCTTTCCCAATTCCAGCGATGGAGTTGGGATATCTGCTAAACGACGGCCATCGGGAGTCTGGATATAGGCATCAAATGGCGTGGGTTGATCAATGCTGCCGTATCCAAAAAATTTATCCAAAACATCGGTAGATAAGAAACCTAAGCCATGTGCAACTTCATGCAAAATCACTGACTCTAGGTCGTATTCAGTAGTTCGCGGTTTGTCGTCTCCGCGTTGATTCCAGTTAGCTGCTGAATTAACTTGAATAATTATTTCAGCATTATCTCGATCTAAATCTTTTCCAGCGAGGGCATTAGCAAGAGCTGATGGATACCAAAGGGTGGAATCAGGTGCGCCAATAAATCCCGCAAAGTAACTACCTGGTCGGGCACTACCAAGAACATCGCTATTTGCACTTCGACCCCAGGTAGCAGTGACCGTAATGTCAACGGAAGATTTAAAATTTACCGCCCAGGTATCTAGCGCTGCTTGAACTTCGGTCCGAGCCCAATTTGGAAATGAGTTATAGGTAACGACAAATTTTGAAAGTTTCTCTAAATTTGCAGATGGTGCACTCTTGGCTGTTGTTGAATTGGCCGTCGGCGCTGAAGTTCCAGCAAAAGTATGACCCCAAACTGTTGAAGGTCGAACTCGAACCTGAGCTTGCGCGGTTGGCGTTAGTAGCGTTGATGCGATTAAGGCAGCCGAAAGGAGAGCGATACTTGTTTTCGCTCTGTTTGTGCTGGATCTGCCCCACATATTGCGCAACGCTATCAGGGTGAGATGATTGACCCATGACCGCTCAGCCTAAAATTTCCAGTGAGAATGACCTCTCGGATTACTCCGAAGTATTTAATCGGCTGCGCCAAGAACCCGCGATTTCTATGCAGAAATCAGCCGGAAATTCTCGACCTGAACCAACGCTAGATGAAGCTCGCGAAGATTTAGCGCGAGCAATTGGCGAAGTTGCCCACTCTCTATTTGCTAAAAAATACGGTCCCATGGTTGCAACCGTCACCAAAACTACCGCTGAAGCAGTTCTAAAGGATCTCGAGAAGAATGCCTATCGCGCAAAGAATGATGCAACTTTGATAGCCCAAGAACTTATTGATCGCGCAATAACTAAAAACCGGAGTAAGAAGAAGTGACAGTGGTAACTGTTTACTCTAGAAAGAACTGTCACCTTTGCGATGTAGCTCTAGAAACTTTGGAATCAGTTGAGGCGGAATTGGATTTCGAGATTGAAAAGATTTTTATCGATGGAAATGAAGAATTAATTAATAAATATGGCGAAGAGGTTCCGGTAATTCATATCGATGGGGTACATCACGATATGTTTAGAGTAGATCTAGTGCGATTTAGATCTTCCCTTGAAAAACATCGTCAGCATCAATAATTCGATAAGAGTAACCCTGTTCAGCTAAGAACCGTTGGCGGTTTTGAGCGAAGTCTTGATCAACAGTGTCTCGAGAAACTACCGAATAAAATATAGCGCCACGTCCATCTGACTTAGGTCGCAAGATACGACCTAATCGTTGGGCTTCTTCTTGGCGAGAACCAAATGCACCAGAAACTTGAATTGCAATCGTGGCATCTGGTAAATCTATTGAGAAATTAGCAACTTTAGAAACCACTAAACACTTGATTTCACCAGTACGGAACATAGCAAATAGCCGTTCGCGCTCTTTAACGGGAGTATCACCTTTAATTAGCGGGACACCAAGAACTTCGGAGAGTTCATCAAGCTGTGAAATGTACTGACCAATAACCAAAACTTGGTCTTCGGCATGACGTTCAACTAGCGCTTCAACAACTTTGCGTTTAGTGGCCGTGGTAGAGCAGTAGCGATAACGTTCTTCAGGTTCGGCAGTTGCGTACAACATGCGCTCAGCTTCAGTTAGATTTACGCGTACTTCAACACATTCTGCAGGGGCGATGTACCCCTGAGATTCAATCTCTTTCCACGGCACATCAAAGCGTTTCGGGCCAATTAAGCTAAAGACTTCGCCTTCCATGCCATCTTCACGAACTAAAGTTGCAGTTAAACCTAAGCGACGACGTGACTGAATATCGGCAGTAAAGCGAAAAATTGGTGCCGGCAATAAGTGAACTTCGTCGTAAATAATCAAACCCCAGTCATGCGTATCGAAGAGGTCTAAGTGCGCGTAAACGCCATTCTTCTTCTTGGTCATAACTTGGTAGGTAGCAATAGTTACTGGCCTGATCTCTTTCTTAGCACCTGAATATTCACCAATCTCATCTTCATTTAGCGTGGTGCGCTTTAGTAATTCATCACGCCACTGACGTGCAGCAACCGTATTGGTTACTAAAATCAAGGTTGTTGCTTTGGCATGTGCCATTGCAGCCGCACCAACAATCGTTTTTCCGGCACCACATGGAAGTACCACAACACCTGAGCCACCATGCCAGAAACCTTCAGCAGCTAGTTCTTGGTACGGGCGAATTTTCCAATCTTTCTGAACTAAGGCAATTTCATGTGCTTGACCATCGACGTAGCCAGCGAAATCTTCAGCCGGCCAACCAAGACGCAATAGGATTGCTTAATTGCGCCACGTTGGCTGGGATGAACCGCCACAGTTTCTTTATCAATACGAACACCAAGAAGTGGTGCAATTTTTTTAGCGCGAATAACTTCTTCAAGAACAGCGCTGTCTTTGGTGATCAAAATCAATCCATGAACTGGGTCAGCTTCTAATCGCAACCGACCGTAACGCGACATGGTTTCGGCTACATCAACTAATAATGAGTGCGGAACGGCGTAGCGCGAATATTTAATCAAAGTATCAATCACTTGCTCTGCATCATGACCGGCAGCGCGGGCATTCCATAAACCTAAATTGGTCAGCCGATAAGTGTGAATATGTTCTGGCGAACGCTCGAGTTCAGCAAAAGGTGCAATAGCTCTGCGGCATTCAACCGAGCCCGGATGATCAATATCTAAGAGCAGCGTTTTGTCGCTCTGGACAATCAGCGGGCCATCAGTCATTTAATAAGTCCTTTATAAAGGCGTGCAGGAAGTCAGTTCGTTGGTGCATTGCGCTAACGCTTGCCCATTCAGTGAGCGCATGCGCGCCGCCACCAATAGCGCCTAAACCATCTAGCACTTGAGCGCCAGCGGCTGCTGCAAAGTTGCCATCGCTAGCACCCCCAACTGAGGCGTGACCAAGTACTGGAATTCCAATTATTGCGGCAACTTTTTCAGCTCGTTCATATAGCGCTTTTGTGGCAGCTGGTTCTAGCGGTGGGCGATTTAAGCCACCAATAACCTCAATTCGGGCATCCGAATTAATTGGCTGTAAAGCTTTTATTGCTGCATCAACTCGAATAAGTTCACTAGTTGAATATGAGCGAGCATCAATATCCAAAACAGCTAAATCTGGTACCGAGTTAGTTGTAGTGCCGGAACTTAACATGGTTGGCACAACAGTTGTGCCATGCTCAGATTCTTCTAAGGCAGCAAGTTGTAAAACCAAATGCGAAATTTCGACAGTTGAGTTAATTCCTTTTTCGGGTTCAAGACCAGCATGCGCGGCACGACCATGGACTTTGACTTGGTACATCGAAGTTCCCTTGCGACCAGTTTTAACTTTGCCATCAAGAGATGCTTCAAGAACTAAGACCGCTTTGGCGTTCTGCGAAAGCTCTTTAATTAAATTGCGTGATGCGTGGCTACCAGTTTCTTCATCTGTAGTTGCAATAAGCGCAACTGAACCGTTGATTCCCTTAAGTGCAAAGAGCGCTTGCAAGAAACCAACTTTCATATCGAAAGTTCCGGGCCCGCGAATTACATCGCCATTAATTTCAAATAGTGGCTGGTAAGAACCTTTTGGCCAAACGGTATCTAAATGCGCAAGTAATACAATCTCAGGTTTAGCATCGCCCCACCAGAAAACCGGGCGACCCTCGATTTCACGAATCTGTGCTGGTGTTCCTAAAACATCAGCGGCGATAGAACTGGCGACTTCGACAACTTCACGACAAGCAGCAAGATCTTCGGTGGGGGACTCACATCGAACTAAGGTTTCGAGAGCGCTGAGCATGAGGTCGGACATGGGGTTAAGTCTGCCGTATTTGGCACTTTGGGCGTCGGTCATAGCGGTGCGACCCCCGTAATACGCGGGATTCGAAAGCTTTGCATCTCGCCCGTGGCATGGTCTCGAGCCACCAAGGCACCTGCCGAGATTTTTATGGGGTCAACAATTCGATGCGAAACTGCGCCATTGTTATCGGCATAACCAATTGAAAGCGCTTGTTGTTTTTCGACATAAATCGCCAGAAGATCCATAGTTTCATTTGCGGTAGTTCGTGGCAATGAACCTAGAGCGTTTGCTGCTGAATCACGAATTTTGCTCTGCTTATGGCTAGATTTTTCACCAGCTCTGATTGAGCGCACCGCAGCAGAGAGAGTTGATTCTGTTGGTGGATCAATTTCACCAATTACCCGAGGTGGTTTAGGTTTTGCTTTCGCGCGATGCGAACGATGGCCAGTGATTAAGGCCCCGTTACTTGCTTCAGCTGCTGGTAAGTAGCCCGCATTGCGCAAGACATTCATAGCATCAGCAGCATCTAAATCACAGATTAAAACTTCAGCAGCAATTTTTCTTAACGAAAGAACATCAAGTCGTTTGTCACTCATGATTTGGGCAATGAGCGAAGTATCTTCGCAACGAATAAAGCTAGAAGTATTACCAACTCGCAACTTACCGTGTTTCTTAGCAACATCGGCGATTAAATACTCTAGCGGCTGTGGCATTGGAGTTTTCGAAGTCTTAACCAAGAAGGTGCGAATTTCTTCACCACTC
>RFRA01000054.1 GCA_009924725.1 Actinomycetota bacterium | reverse complement strand
GAAAGCGTGATGTTGGCATCTTTGGCTGATGGCAGCGCGATAGCTTGGAAAATTTCCGACGGTAGCAATCGCGCAAATGGCCCAATGATGAAAGCTGCCTTGGCCAAATTAGGTATCACGATAGAGGGTGAAGTTGTAGATGTGCTTGGCGGTGGAACCGTAGTCGGCTCACTTAGCGCTACGTTTTAATCAGCGTTACCCTTTAGCCATGAGCGCCCGCATTGCCACTTTGATGGTGCATACCTCGCCCCTGGATCAACCAGGAATTGGCGATGCCGGCGGCATGAATATTTATGTAGTTGAAAGTGCTGAACGCATGGCGGCTATGGGTGTCTTGGTTGATATTTTCACCCGCCGGACTAATTCCGAAGTCACAGATATTGTCGAAGTTTCACCGGGAGTTCGAGTAATTCAATTAAATGTTGGTCCACTAACGGGTGTAACTAAAGAATTTTTACCAAATTTGATTCCAGACATAGCCGAAGAATTTAAGAAAATGCTTGCCGGTGAAACTAAATACGATCTGATCCATTCACATTATTGGATCTCTGGCAAAGTCGCGATGATTGCCAGCAAGTCGTTAAATATTCCCTTTGTTCACACCATGCACACAATGGCGCGAGTTAAGAATTTGAGTCTGGCTGAAGGTGAAACCCCAGAACCAATGATTCGGGTACAAGGTGAAACCCAAGTAGTTGCAGCCGCACAAGCTTTAATTGCCAACACTGATGCTGAAGCTGCCAGCCTGGTCTCACTTTACGAAGCCTGCCCAGATAACGTCCGAGTAGTTTCGCCAGGTGTTGATCTGTATAAATTCATTCCGGGTGATGGCAAGAAAGCGGCTCGCGAGCGCTTAAATGTTGCGGCAAACGCCAATGTAATTACTTTTGTGGGTCGTATCCAGCCACATAAAGGACCCGAACTTCTAATTAGAGCGATCTCAGAAATGCTAATCCACTCGCCACTTTTACGTAGCGGCTTAATTGTAAATATTGTTGGTGGTTCATCGGGTTCAAATACTTCTGAAGTAGAACGTCTTAAAGAATTAGCAGGATGGTTGGCAATTTCTGATGTAATTAAATTTGCCGAACCTGTTCCACGCAATAATTTGCCGGATTGGTATCGCAGTGCTGATTTAGTTTGCGTGCCAAGTTATAGCGAGTCCTTTGGTTTAGTAGCTCTTGAAGCACAGGCATGTGGCACTCCCGTGGTTGCGACCGCTGTTGGCGGACTTCGAACAGCTGTTGCCGATGGTATTTCTGGAGTTTTAGTTGATGGGCATGATCCGCGCGCTTGGTCATCGATTCTGGCGCGCCTACTAAATGAACCACAACGCCGAGTTCTGCTCTCAATGGGCGCTGTTGAGCATGCTTCACACTTTGGCTGGGATGCAACAGCGCGCGGCACTTTAGATATTTACGATCGGGTTTTATCGCAAATTGCACGCGAACAAATCGCCGGAGCTTAAAACATGGGTTCACTTAATCCCACCGAAGTTATTTTAGAATTTCTGGAATCACATGATTTAGCTTTTGAGCAGAGTAATTTGAATACTTTTTTAATCACGTTGCCAGGTGAAAAGAAGCAACAGACTCATTGCGCATTAGTAATTGGCGACCATTCATTGAGCATAAATGCATTCGTAATACGTAAGCCTGATGAAAATGAAGATCAAGTGCATGCTTGGTGTTTACAGAAAAATGCTGGTCTCTATGGAATCGCTTTTGCGATCAATGAGTTACGAGATATCTATTTAGTCGGCCGTCTGCCTCTAACTGCAGTAACTAATCAAGAAATAGATCGAATAATTGGCAGTGTGTTACAAGTAGCAGATTCCTCTTTTAATCCATTACTTGAGATTGGCTTCTCCAGCGCAATTCGTCGGGAATGGGCTTGGCGGGTTTCGCGCGGTGAATCGCTGGCAAATCTTGAGGCATTTTCACATTTGATTTAATTCATCTAGGATTGCGTTATGAGCAACTTTGAATTAATCCTATTGCGCCATGGCGAAAGCGAATGGAATGCTAAGAATCTCTTTACTGGCTGGGTCGACGTTCGTTTATCTGCAGCCGGTGAAGCTGAAGCTGCTCGCGGCGGAAAGTTACTTGCCGAAAATTCTTTATTGCCCGATGTAGTTCACACTTCATTACTCCGTCGCGCAATTCATACTTCGCAATTAGCTCTCGATGCTTGTGATCGGCATTGGATTCCAGTGAATCGCTCTTGGCGTCTAAACGAGCGTCATTACGGAGCGCTACAAGGTAAAGATAAAAAAGAGACGCTGGCTACCTATGGCGAAGAACAATTTAAACTTTGGCGCCGTTCTTACGATGTGCCACCACCACCAATCGATGCCAATGATCCATATAGTCAAAGCGGCGATGCTCGCTACGCTGACTTAGGCGCAGATATGCCAGCAACTGAGTGTTTAAAGGATGTCGTCACTCGCATGATGCCTTATTGGACTGGCAATATTGTGCCTGATCTAACGGCCGGCAAACGAGTGCTGGTTACCGCCCACGGAAATTCACTGCGCGCATTGGTCAAGCATCTCGATGAAATTTCAGAAGCAGATATTGCAGAGCTAAATATCCCAACCGGTATTCCGCTACTTTACAAATTGGATGCAGATCTAAAACCAATCAAACGTGGTGGCGAATACTTAGATCCGACTGCGGCAGCTGCGGCAATTGAAGCAGTTGCAAATCAGGGTAAGAAGTAATTAATTATTTGTAGTATTTGCGTATTCGCCGGTGACTAAGTAATAGACACGGCGAGCAATTGAAACGGCATGGTCTGAGCAACGCTCATAATAGCGACCCAGCAAAGTCATATCGATAGCAGTTTCAATTCCATATGGCCAAGAATCATCTAGCAAGATTTCAAATAGACGTCGATGCAAAATATCCATCTCATCATCATCTTTTTCAAGTTGTAGCGCAGCTTCAAGATTACGAGACTCAATTACCCCAATTGCTTTTTGAGTAATGCGACCTGTCACATTTCCCATCTCTTGCAGAGTTAAAACTAGCTCTGGTGGCACCGCCGCAGCTGGGTAGCGCATACGAGTCAACTTGGCGACGTGATGTGCCAAGTCACCCATACGCTCTAAGTCAGCGCTCATGCGCAATGAGGTAACAAGCGTGCGTAAGTCGCCAGCAACAGGTTGTTGGCGAGCCATTAGATTAATCGCGCGTGACTCAATGTCGTATTGCATGTTATCGATCGCGTCATCTTCAGAAATAATTTCTTCAGCGACTTTTAGGTCGGCGGTAAGTAGAGCGGTTGTTGCGCGCTCCATCGCCTTGTTTACCTTATGGCCCATTTCGACCAGGGAAACACCAATGCCATCTAAATCATCGTGAAAGGAATCGCGCATGGGGTAAACCTAGACCCACCGCACATCAGAGCGGCGGAATTAAGTGAACGGGTCGCAAATCTGAGGTAAATATCTGGGTGAAATGGGTGTAAATGGCTGATTGTGTAGTTCTGAAAGTGAACTCTTCTCTACGATAAGGCTATGTTCTGGCGCCGAGAGAAGGAAGTAGCAGTCGAAAACGGCTGGGAAATTCCTGATTCTCTGCTTGAGTTGTTAGCAATTCTCGATGCTGAGTATTTAATTCTCGCTCCAGGTGAGCAAGTACTTTCTTCTTCAGCTGGCACCGGTGCGCTTGCCATGATTCGTGACGGTCGCTTAGTTTCAACACCTCTTCTGAATTTAGTCCGCGCAGTTCGTCGCTCAAATGTTTATCAAGAAGCAACCGTCGAATTACCACGTGGTCCGATTGGCCCAGGAACTCATGACCTACTGGTTCGCGTCTCACCGATTGGTACTGAAGGGTTAATTGTTGCTTTAATTTTTGATGACAGTGAATTTCGTCGCCTCGATGCAATCCGCCGTGATTTCGTAGCAAATATTTCGCACGAACTTAAAACCCCAATCGGTGCGTTATCAATTCTTAGTGAAGCAGTACTAGGTGCAAGTGATGATAAAGAAGCCGTTGAAAAATTTGCTGGCCGAATGCAGATTGAAGCTAAGCGCTTAACTGATTTAGTTCAGGAAATTATCAACTTATCTCGCTTGCAAGATGGCGACCCACTTAAAAACGCGCAACCATATTCAATGGTTGATTTAATTAATCAGGCAGTTGATGAATCTCGACTCACAGCTGAAAAACGAAAAATTTCTTTAGTATTTCTACCAATCGCAGACCATTTTGTTTTAGGCGACCGTAGCCAATTAGAGATGGCAGTTAGTAATTTAATTGAAAATGCTATTAACTACAGCCCAGACTCAACTCAGGTTGCGATCGTATTAACAAGTAAAGATAAGTTAGTTGAAATTTCAGTCACTGATCAAGGTATTGGAATTCCGGAGAAAGAAATTGAACGAATTTTTGAACGTTTCTATCGAGTAGATCCAGCGCGTTCGCGAGCAACAGGTGGAACCGGGCTAGGGCTTTCAATCGTTAAGCATGTGGCCACTAATCACGGTGGAGATATTTCCGTGTGGAGTAACGAAGGCTCCGGAAGTACCTTCACAATCCGATTACCAGAATTTAGTGAAACGCAAAGTCATCAATCAACTATCCAGGAGGAAAACTAATGACCCGAATACTAGTGGTCGAGGATGAAGAGTCTTTTTCCGAGGCGCTGGCCTACCTGCTAGGCAAAGAAGGCTTTGATGTTGTTGTAGCTGACACCGGTTCTGCGGCTGTCGAATTATTCGATAAGCATGGCGCCGATTTAGTCTTACTTGATTTGATGTTGCCAGGCTTGTCTGGAACTGAAGTTTGCAAGCAGTTGCGCACTCGATCTGCGGTGCCAATCATCATGCTGACCGCTAAAGATGCTGAAATCGATAAAGTGGTTGGGCTCGAACTCGGCGCCGATGATTACGTAACTAAGCCATATTCGTCACGAGAGCTCATAGCCCGTATTCGCGCGGTCTTGCGTCGACATAGTGATCTAGGCGAAATAGTTGAAGACAATGGTTCACTCGTTGCCGGTCCAGTCCGAATGGATGTTGATCGTCACCAGGTAAGCGTCAATAACATCTCTATTGCGCTACCCCTAAAAGAGTTTGAACTACTTGAGTTCTTAATGCGAAATTCAGGCCGAGTACTAACTCGTATGCAATTGATTGATCGGGTTTGGGGCAGTGATTACGTGGGCGATACCAAGACGCTAGATGTTCACATTAAGCGCTTGCGAGCAAAAATTGAAACAGACCCAGCAAATCCGGTCTTTATTCAGACTGTGCGCGGGCTTGGTTACAAACTAGAAGCTTAAGCAGTTACGCCAGCGTAAGTGTCGCGTTGATCGCGCACAATTGCTTTAACGGTAACTACGCCAGCAGTCTTAAAGAAGAAAGAAATATCAACCGTGTTGCCAGCTTTTACACCCAAACCAGGTATTACCGCCTTGGCATTTGCGGAGTCACCTTCAAAAATCATCGGAGTTTTTTCGGAAATCACATTGGATTCATTGGTAAGCGTGGCAAGAACATTATTTGCTGAGATGCCGAGCAATGAGTCAGGTGTCGAGTTAGCGTTAATAATGGTGCCAACTAAAACTGCGCTGCCATCTGGTTGAGCAACCAATAAGAAGCCACGAAGTTTCATTGCGCTGGTGTCGGTAATTACTTCGGTTTCTGCGCCATCAGTTACTTTTTTGATATTACGGCCGGCTGCATTTTCGCCGGCACCACAAGCTGTTAGCGTAGAGAGAGATGCAGCAACTACTAAACCAATCGCAACTTTACGTAATTGCATTTTTTCTCCCAAGAAATAATTGTTTAACAATGCGCGCTTATTCTCTCATGAGAAATAGCTGCTAAAGCCAGTTAAATACAGGCCAAATACTCGAGGTGACTACCCTCACTAGTTGCTGGTATGATTGGCCCCTAACGAAGGGCTCCCAATGTCATTTAAAGTAGGCGAAACTGTTGTTTACCCTCATCACGGCGCAGCGCTAATCGAGGCAATTGAAACTCGAGTGATTAAGGGCGAAGAAAAAACCTACTTAGTTTTAAAGGTGGCCCAAGGCGATTTAACTGTGCGAGTGCCGGCCGAGAATGTTGATCTTGTCGGAGTGCGCGATGTTGTAGATAGTGCCGGCCTTGACCGCGTTTTCAGTGTTTTGCGTCAGCCATATACCGAAGAGCCAACAAACTGGTCTCGACGCTACAAGGCAAATCTTGAAAAATTAGCTTCCGGCGATGTAATTAAGGTCGCCGAAGTTGTACGCGATCTTTATCGCCGCGATCTAGATCGTGGACTTTCTGCCGGTGAAAAGCGCATGCTTTCAAAGGCAAAGCAGATTCTGGTTTCAGAACTTGCTCTCGCTGAACGCACCGACGAAGAAAAAGCCTCAGTTATCCTCGATGAGGTCTTAGCTTCTTAATTTAAGCTCGCATTCGATCGGAGCCTTATGTCTGGCCATGTTGCCGCAATTATTGCTGCTGCCGGATCCGGTGTTCGATTCGGTGCTGATATTCCTAAAGCGCTAATTCAATTAGGTAACCAAACTTTAATTGAACATGCAGTTGCTGCGATTTCGCCAGCGGTTGATCAAGTAGTCGTCACCGCGCCGGCCTCTCACCTAAGTGAATTTAAATCACTCCTAGGCGATGCCGTAACTGTTGTCGCTGGTGGCCAAACTCGTTCAGAATCGGTTCGAGCTGGCTTGGCAGCGGTTTCTAGTGAAACTGAATTTGTATTGATCCACGATGCTGCTCGAGCTTTGGCATCAACTGATTTAGCTAACCGGGTTATGTCAGCACTGCAAGATGGCCAAGTTGCTGTAATTCCAGGATTGCTTCAAGTAGATACCATCAAAAGTATCGATGCAAATGGTTATGTGACCGCGACTGCGAACCGAGCAGAGTTACGTAACATCCAAACTCCGCAAGGCTTCGAACTTTCAACCCTCAAAAAAGCACATGCCGCAAATGGTGAAGGCACCGACGATGCCAGCCTAGTTGAAAGTGCTGGGTTTAAAGTTCTAGTTATTGATGGCGAGGAACGTGCTTTAAAAATAACTACGCCGGCAGATCTAACCAACGCTTATAACTTCCTCGGTACAAATAGAGAATTCTGTACTGGTGTTGGTGTCGATTCACATGCTTTCGAAGCAGGGCGTGAACTTTGGTTAGGTTGCATTAACTGGCCAGGTGAGGTTGGTGTTGCTGGACATTCTGATGGAGATGTTGCGGCACATGCAATTTGCGATTCACTATTTGCGGCAACTGGGTTAGGTGATTTAGGTTCAAACTTTGGTGTTGATCGGCCTGAATATGCTGGCGCAAGTG
>RFRA01000053.1 GCA_009924725.1 Actinomycetota bacterium | reverse complement strand
CATCAAGTGCCCTTGCTAGGAGAAGAAAAATGGAGCGAATTTCGCCCACGAATAACGCTGTATCTACCGGTTGGCTAGTAATTCATAGCGCGCCTTCAGCTTTGCGTACCCATATCGATTGGGCGATCAAAGATGTTTTGGGCACCTCGGTTCAGATTCAATGGCGATCGCAACCCAATTTCGTCGGCACCTACCGCACTGAATTAACTTGGCGCGACTTAGCTGGCAACGCAGCGAAACTTTGCAGCGCACTTTCGAGTTGGCATTACTTAAGATTTGAAATTTTTGAAGTCGCCAATAATCAAGGTGAACTATTTCGATACCTGCCAGAGCTTGGAATCTTGCGCAATCAAACAGATGGGGCTGGCAATGTATTGATCACCGATGCGGTTGTTTTGAACGCTTTAAGTAATTCATTCGAGGAAGATGAATTACGTGATGCGATCAACCGAATTCTGGGTAAACCTTGGGAAGAAGTGCTTGAGCCACTGCGGGCGATTGATCAGCGAGAGGTGGCTCCGCTGCAAGCGATTTAATTTCTGTCGATAACTCTAGGTTTTCAGTAGACTCAGGTTATGAGCCAAAACCTAGAAAATAGTAAAGTATCCATCGAGCGCAATAAAGGCATTGTCTTAATTGCGGCCGCCGTAATTCTTTCCATCGCTCTCGGTGGTGGACTAATGAAAGTTGGCGCGGGTTTTGCGTCGCGTGCAAGTGATGGCATCACAGTTACCGGTTCGGCCAAAGTCGAAGCAACTGCAGACAAGGCAGTGTGGACTTTATCTGTTGCGCAATCTTCGCCAACAGTTAGCACAGCAGTTTCGAAGGTGTCCGATGGTGTAAAAGCCTTGACTGAATATTTGTTAAAGGGCGGAGTTGCCAATGACCAAATCACTTTGGGAGCTGTTTCAACTTATGCAAATGAAGAATATTTAAATGGCAATAACACCGGGCGCATTCTTTCTTACCGCGCTAGCCGCGATGTAACAGTTAGAACGAAGGATGTGCAATTAGTTTCTAAGTTAAGCCAAGGAATTGGCGACTTGCTACAAACTGGAGTACCAGTAAATAACTATGGTCCGCAGTATTACGTATCAACCCTTTCTGAACTTCGTCCTAAGTTGCTAGGTGAGGCGATGAAAGATGCACGCGTTCGCGCCGAAGCAATCACTAAATCTGTGGGCGGTTCAGTTGGTCCAGTAATCAATGTAAAGAGTGGCCCATTTCAAGTGACGACTCAAGATTCAACCCAAGCTGCTGATTACGGCGCTTATGACACCAGCACAATAACTAAGACAGTGACGTCAACGGTTTCAGTAACTTTTAAAACCAAATAACTAACAAGAAAATAAAGCTAGAGCGGGATATTGCCGTGGTTGCCTCTTCGATGAGGCGCCGCGGCAATTGCTTTTGCTAGCGCACTTCGAGTCAGGGTTGGCTCAACGATTTCATCAACTGCGCCAATTTCGATTGCGCGCTCTACGCCGCCTGAAACTCGATCATGCTCTGCAGCCAATTCAAGTTCCATAGATTCGCGTTGTTCTTGCGGAATGTCAGCTAATAATCGGCGGTGGAGAACACGAACTGCAGCGACTGCGCCCATTACCGAAACTTCGGCAGTTGGCCAAGCAAATACTCGAGTAGCACCTAAAGATTTAGAATTCATCGCAACATAGGCACCGCCATATGCTCGACGAGTAATTAAAGTTACGCGCGGAACAACTGCTTCGCCAAATGCATGCAACAACTTGGCGCCACGACGAACTGCGCCTTCCCACTCTTGTCCAGCACCAGGTAAAAATCCCGGAACATCGGCGATCACAATTAACGGAATTCCGAACGCGTCACAAGTGCGAACGAATCGCGCAGCTTTTTCACCTGCAGATGAATCAAGGACGCCACCTAAATGTTGTGGGTTATTCGCAAGCACTCCAACTGTGCGACCACCAAAGCGACCCAAAACTGTGGTCATATTTTCGGCCCACATTGGAAGCAGTTCTAGTTTCTCAGCATCAGAATCGAGAATCGCATTTACAAGTGGGTGAACTTCATAGGCACGCTTTGTTGCTGCCGGAACATACTTAGCTAGATCTTCATCGACTAAATCGGTATTTAATAAACCTTGATCGGCAAATAGCGATGCTAAATCTCTAATCTCAGCAAAAGCTTCTTCTTCGCTGCGTGCAATCACGTGTGCGACACCACTGTTCTTGCGATGCGCATCAGGGCCACCAAGAGTTGCGATATCAATTTTTTCGCCAGTAACACTTTTAACAACATCAGGACCAGTTACGAAGATTCGGCCATTCGGAGCCAAAACCACTACGTCAGTCAGCGCTGGTCCATAAGCGCCGCCACCTGCAGTTGGGCCAAGCACTAGAGATAACTGGGGAATACGACCACTAGCAGTGATCATGGATTGAAAAACTTCTCCGAACGCGCTGAGCGAGGAAACGCCATCACGTAGTCGCGCACCACCACTGTGCCAGATTCCAATTATTGGTCCGCAATATCGCCAGCCGGCAGAGCACGCGGCTTTTCGCGAACTACGTCGACAGTTACGGCCGGATCTAGATTTTCAATATTTATAGTTGGCGGTGCCAGACGATCCTGAATTGCTTTTACCAGAAATACGGATTCGATTGCGCCCGCTCCACCAAGTAAGTGACCAGTCATTGATTTAGTTGCTGAAACTGCCACGTGATCGGCATCTGCACCAAGTGCTAAGCGAAGAGCATTCGCTTCGGCAACATCGCCAGCAGGTGTTGAAGTTGCGTGCGCATTTAAGTGCACAACATCTTTAGTTGAGATACCCGCATCGGCGAGTGCGAATTTAATCGCACGTTGCACACCATTTCCATCAGGATCTGGCGCTGCAATGTGGAATCCATCAGAAGTTAATCCTTGACCGGCAATTTCACAATAAATCTTGGCACCACGAGCTTTAGCGTGCTCGTACTCTTCGAGAATTAAAACTCCGCCGCCTTCGCCCAAAACAAAACCATCGCGATCAAGGTCATACGGCCTGGAAGCGCGCTCAGGTGCATCGCTACGAGTTGAAAGTGCTTTCATCGCAGCAAATCCAGCCATCGGCAGCGCGTGAATCGCAGCTTCAACGCCACCACTAATAATTACGTCAGCGCGATTATTGCGAATCATTTCAAAGGCATAGCCAATTGCTTCAGCACCTGATGCACACGCGCTAACTGGGGTATGAACACCTGCGCGTGCTTTAAATTCGAGACCAACATGTGCGGCTGGGCCATTAGGCATCAACATCGGCACTGTGTAAGGGCTAACTGAGCGAGCGCCTTTTTCTTTCAAAACATCATATTGATCAAGCAGAGTTGTAACGCCACCTATGCCGGAAGCAATAACAACACCAAGACGCTCATTATCAACTTCAGGTGAGCCCGCATCTTTCCAAGCTTCGCGCGATGCAATCAGAGCAAATGCTTCAGAGCGATCTAATTTACGAAGTTCAACGCGTTCCATAACTTCACTTGGTTCAACTGCCACACGGGCAGCAAAGTTAACTGGAATCGTGTTTGCCCAATCTTCGGTAAGGGTGCGAGCACCGCTCTTACCTGCGAGCAAGGCAGCCCAAGTACTTGGCGCATCGCCTCCGATTGGAGTTGTTGCACCAAGTCCAGTTACGACTACGCGTCGTTGGGCTGACATCTTTGGTTAGCTTCGCCGATTAATTAAGCAGAAGCCTTAACGATGAAATCAACTGCATCTCCAACAGTTTTAAGTTCAGTTACCTGGTCATCAGGAATTTTCACACCGAAGCGCTCTTCCGAAGCGACAACAACTTCAACCATGCTTAGTGAATCTACTTCTAGATCATCTGAGAAATTCTTATCTAGCTCGATTGATGCAGCTGGAATTCCGGCAACTTCTTCAACGATCTCTTTAAGACCAGCTAATACATCTGCTTGGGTTAGTGCCATTTCTTTATGTCCTTCACTTTCGGTAAACGGATTTAGATCGGTAAGGTGTAATTCTCTTACATGAGGGCTCTTACTTACGAGTATGAGCGCACATTGCGGCGAAAATTAGGGCAATTGCACTACTTGTCCCGCATAAACGAGACCTGCGCCATATCCAATTATCAACGCAAGACCACCACTTAATTCTGGATGTGATTCAAGCAGCGCATCCATTGCAAGTGGGATCGATGCCGATGAAGTGTTGCCATTTGTTTTAATATCATCGGCAATAACCACAGCTGCCGGCAACTTCATTTCTTTGGCCATAGTTTCGATAATCCGAAAATTTGCTTGATGTGGAATAAAGGCGGCAAGTTGATCGCCAGTAATGCCAGCAGCTTCGAGTGCTTGCAAACCAACTTTGCTCATTGAATAAACTGCCCAACGGAAAACGGTTTGACCTTGTTGTGCGATATTTGGCCAGCCCAGATCTGTAACACCTTTAGTTGGCGCATTTCTAAAGTCAGTCCAAGCTGGGTTTAACAAGATCGAATCACGCGAGTCGGCGTCAGAGCCCCAAATAGTTGGCCCAATACCGGGCTCTTCGGCTGCACCAATTACAACTGCGCCTGCACCATCGGCGAAAATAAATGCAGTTGCACGATCATCTGGATCGGTGAAATCTGACAATTTTTCCGAGCCGACCACTAAAACATTTTTAGAAGTTCCACCTGCTATCAAATCTTTTGCCATTGCTACGCCATAACAGAAACCCGCGCATGCAGCACTAATATCGAAAGCTGCAGCTTTAGGATTTCCCATTTGTTCAATGCGATCAACAATTTCTGAGTTAGGAACTTGGCGCTTTGGGCGATAGGTTCCAACTGAAAGGATGCGGGAATTACTGCCGGTTTTTATTTTTAAACTCATTTATGTTTCTCCGCAAACTCATTCGCTGCTGCCAAGTCGGCAGGAGATTTAAAGGCAAAAGTTTCGATCTCAGGTGCTGCGCGCTTTAGTAACCCTACTAACGTTCCAGCCGGTGCTAACTCAATTACGCCCGTAACGCCTAACTCTTGCAGACTTTTCATGCAGAGATCCCAGCGCACAGGACTCGCAACTTGGCTAATGATGCGCTCAAGTACTTCTTCGCCATCAACAACGGCAAAACCATCACGATTTGAAACAATTGAACCAGTTGGGTCAGATGGCGAAATAGTTGCTGCACTCTTAGCTAATACTTCTTGCGCAGATTGCATATATCTAGTGTGAAAAGCACCAGCTACGGCCAGCGGGCGAATTCGAGCACCAGCTGGGGGATTATCGGCAAAGAGCGATAGTTCGCTAATCAAGCCTGCCGCCACAATTTGGCCTGCCCCGTTGTCATTTGCGACCACTAAACCCAATTTCAATATGGCATCAAGGACTTCTTCGCGGTCTCCGCCTAACACAGCTGACATGCCAGTCTTTTCTAAACTAGCAGCCTTTGCCATCGCATTAGCGCGATCGTTAACAAAACGCATTGCATCGAATTCACTGATTACCTTCGCTACAGCTGCGGCTGTAATTTCGCCAACTGAATGGCCAGAGATAATTGGCGCTGAAACGCCTAGTAAGTTTGCCGCGATTAAGCCAGTTGCGACAATTAAAGGTTGCGCATTTGCGGTATCTCTAATTTCATCGGCATCAGCAGTCGTGCCAAGTGCAACTAAATCTTTACCAATAACGTCAGACCAGCGAGATATTGATTCAGCGCAATCACTAATTTCTAACCAAGGCGTTAACATGCCTGGAGTTTGAGCACCTTGACCTGGTGCGATGATTGCTAACACAAGCTAAATGTTATGCGATGTTGTAGGTACTACCGAGTAACGAGCCAGATTTGCGCTGTGTGCTCGGGCACTTCAATTGTTGAACCTGGCATCATGATTACTGGCTGATATGTAGCAGTTTCTTCTGATGCATCAAAGATACAGCGAAAGGCCGAACCCCAAGTGGCATCGGGTAGTACAAAATCTCGAGTTACTTTATTTGAATTGAAGTTAAGTAATAGCGCTCGCTCAGGGCTGACCTCAATATAGATAGAGAGGGTACGAGTTTCGGAATTTTGCCAAAAGTGATCCAACATCTCTTCACCCTTGCGATTAAACCAAGCGATATCTTTACGCTGAGTTCCCAAATCAATTTCGCCGGTATAGAACTTACTTGTTACATCTGAGAGATAAGTTTTGCGGATATTGATTAGTTCACGAAATGAATTGAGCATATCTTCAGCATCATGATCGAGTTCCCATGGTTGCGCCCACGGATTCTCCCCGTTACTAACTGAATAACCGTTGTTGCTGCCATTTTGCGTGCGATTTACTTCATCCCCCATATTTATCATCGGCACACCCGCAGAAAGTAGCAAAGTGGCCGCCATTGATTTCTTTAGTGATTGGCGAATTTGTTGAATCCTTAAATCATCGGTTTCGCCCTCTACGCCTGCATTCCAAGATTTATTAGAA
Source organism: Actinomycetota bacterium (assembly GCA_009924725.1). GTDB lineage: Bacteria > Actinomycetota > Actinomycetes > Nanopelagicales > Nanopelagicaceae > Planktophila. Next base: position 931 of record RFRA01000053.1, on the reverse strand, counting down.
GAATGACCATCGCGATTTTCTTCACGATTAGCCTCATTGTGCTTCTCGTTATAGGAAACTAAATCTCGCAACGTAAATCCATCATGGGCAGTTATGAAGTTGATTGATGCGGTTGGGCCTCGGTGATAGAAAATGCCGCTTGAACCGCTGATAGCTGAAGCAATATCGCTAACACCTTCACCAAATCCGCGAGCTAAGTCACCTAACCAGAATTGTCTAACGCTGTCTCGGAAATAGTCATTCCATTCGCGCCACGGATAAGCAAAATCACCTAAGCCATATCGCGTTACATCCCAAGGCTCAGCAATCATTTTGCGATCACGAAGCACGGGTTCAGCAGTAATTGCTGCAAATAGTGAGGAGTATTGGGCCGCTTCATCGCGGAAAAGTGCAGTTGCTAGGTCAAAACGAAAACCATCTACGCCTATTACATCGGTCCACCAGCGCAGCGAATCAATGATGAAGCGAACCGAATGAGGTTTAGCGGCAGCCAAAGTATTTCCACAGCCAGTTAAATCAAGGTAACTATTTTCTTTGCTATGACGATACCAATCACGATTATCAATACCGCGGAAACTTAGAGTTGGGCCACCGACGCCAGCTTCGGCAGTGTGGTTATAAACCACATCAAGAATTACTTCGATTCCAGCGCTATGAAGTTGCGATACCGCCCACTGCAATTCGCTCACCGCATCTGAGGTGGCTGCATATTGCGGGTGCGGAGCATTAAATGACAAGGTGTTATAGCCCCAGTAGTTCTTTAGACCACGTTGGGCAGTAGTTGGTTCAGAAATAAACGCTTGTATCGGCAACAGTTCAAGTGCGGTTATTCCTAGACCTTGCAAATGCGCAATCGTGCTGGGGTGGCCGAGTGCTTTAAATGTGCCACGTTCTTCAGCCGGAATTTCTAAATTATTTGCAGTCAATCCAG
>RFRA01000052.1 GCA_009924725.1 Actinomycetota bacterium | reverse complement strand
ACTTAAGGCAACTCAAGAAGATCCATGGCAAGCATTTGCTCGCACTCACACAATCGCCCAGGTTGTTCCTGGTGTTGTAACTAAGTTGGTTCCATTCGGTGCGTTTATTCGCGTTCACGAAGGAATCGAAGGCCTAGTTCACATCTCAGAGCTAGCAGAGCGCCATGTTGAAATCCCTGAGCAGGTAGTTCAAGTTGATGACGAACTATTCGTAAAGATCATCGATATCGACCTAGAGCGTCGTCGTATCTCACTTTCATTGAAGCAAGCTAATGAAGGTCACGAAGTTGAAATCGAAGCATTCGATCCAACTCAATACGGAATGGCTGCTCGTTACGATGCTGAAGGAAACTTCATTTATCCAGAAGGTTTCGATGCTGATACTCAAGAGTGGAAGCCAGGCTATGACGCACAGCGCGTTGAATGGGAAGCACAATATGCTCTCGCACAAGAGCGCTTCCTAGCCCACAAGAAGCAGAAGTCAGAAGCGAAGGCAGCCGATGCTGCAGCCGAACCAGCAGCTGATTCTTCTTCTGATTCTGCAACTTCATACACTTCAGAGACACAGTCTGCTGAAGCAACAACTGAGTCTGCTGAATAACTTAGCTATCTAGTTAGCAGTTAGTAATCTCGATGTTAATCGTGGCCCTAACTGGTGGAATTGGCTCTGGGAAATCCCATGTGGCCAAGTATTTCCATCAGTTAGGGTCTTACGTATTTGATGCAGATTTTTTAGCGCGAGTCGCAATCGAACGCGGCTCTGCTGGTTTTGATGAAGTAGTTACAACTTTCGGCGATGTGATTTTAAAAGATGGCGGTATTGATCGACGCAAGTTGGGCGAGATTATCTTTAGTGATCCAACTGCAAAAGCCAAGTTAGAAGCGATTGTGCACCCAGAAGTGCAGCGCTTATTTGAAGAAGCTAAAGAGAGCCTTCCCCTTGATGCCATCGTGATCTATGAAATTCCATTATTGGCAGAATCTAACTCGCGCAATCGATTCGACTACGCAATCACGGTTGAATCAGATGAAGCTACCCGAACTAAGCGTTTGAAAGAGCGCGGTTTAGCCACCCATGAAATAGTTGGTCGTATGGCAGCCCAAGCGTCGCGAGCAGATCGCGTTTCAAATTGCGATCTAGTGATTGAGAATAATGGCGATGAAGATGCACTATTGCGCCAAGTTGAAGAAATTTGGCAGAGCGTACTTCTTCCACTAGCTAAGAACCATAGTAAATAAATGCGTCCGGTCAGCGACCTGCAGCGCAAAGTTAGTCCCTTTCAAGTAATCAGTGATTACGTGCCAGCTGGCGATCAGCCGGTTGCAATCGAGGAAATTGCTCGCCGCATTAATGATGGGGTCCAAGATGTTGTTCTTTTGGGTGCCACTGGTACTGGTAAGTCAGCCACTACTGCTTGGTTAATCGAGAAATTACAGCGACCAACGCTGGTCTTGGCGCCAAACAAACTTTTAGCGGCTCAGCTAGCTAATGAATTTAAAGAACTACTACCAAATAACGCAGTTGAGTATTTTGTTTCTTACTACGACTACTACCAACCTGAAGCTTATGTTCCGCAAACCGATACTTTCATTGAAAAAGATTCCAGCGTTAATGATGAAGTCGAGCGCTTGCGCCACTCAGCGACTAATTCACTATTGACTAGGCGCGATGTAATCGTGGTCGCTACGGTTTCTTGTATTTATGGTCTGGGAACCCCACAAGAATATGTAGATCGCATGATCCAGCTCAAGGTGGGCGATGAAATCGATCGCAACACTTTGCTTCGTCGTTTTGTAGATATTCAGTACAAACGCAATGACATGGCATTTGAAAGAGGCACGTTCCGAGTACGTGGCGACACCATCGAAATTATTCCGATGTATGAAGAGTTGGCTCTGCGTATTGAAATGTTTGGCGATGAAATTGAACGAATTACTACTCTGCACCCGCTAACTGGCGAAATCATTCGAGATGAAACTGAGATGTATGTGTTCCCGGCAACGCACTATGCCGCTGGGCCAGAAACGATAAAGCGAGCGATTGCCGATATCGAAGCCGAGTTAGCCGTTCAGCTCGAAATTTTTGAACGTCAGGGAAAATTGCTTGAAGCTCAACGTCTGCGCATGCGGACAACTTTTGACCTAGAAATGATGGCGCAATTAGGTTTCTGTTCAGGCATTGAGAATTATTCAAAGCATCTAGACGGTCGCGAATCAGGCTCTGCTCCGCACTGCTTACTCGATTATTTCCCCGAGGATTTCTTACTGGTAATCGATGAAAGCCACGTGACTGTGCCACAAATTGGGGCAATGTACGAAGGCGATGCATCACGCAAACGAACTCTGGTTGAACATGGCTTCCGGCTTCCAAGTGCCTTAGACAACCGCCCACTTCGTTGGAATGAATTCCTAGAGCGCGTTGGCCAGAAAGTATTTTTGTCTGCAACACCTGGCCCGTATGAGCTAACTAAGGTCGATAACGATGTGGTCGAACAAGTGATTCGACCGACTGGCTTGGTAGATCCACAAATCATTATCAAACCAATTAAGGGCCAGATTGATGATTTATTGCTCGAGATCAATAAGCGAGCCGAACTCAACGAACGTGTTCTGGTAACTACGTTGACTAAGAAAATGTCCGAAGATTTAACTGATTACTTACAAGGCAAAGGCGTAAGAGTTCGTTATCTGCATAGCGAAGTCGATACTTTGCGCCGGGTTGAACTGTTGCGCGAATTGCGCAATGGCGAATACGATGTTTTGATCGGTATTAACTTGCTGCGCGAGGGTCTAGATCTTCCCGAAGTATCACTCGTTTCGATTTTAGATGCAGACAAAGAGGGCTTCTTGCGGTCAGCGACTTCCTTAATTCAGACGATTGGTCGAGCAGCTCGAAATGTTTCTGGCGAAGTTCATATGTACGCTGACAACATCACTAAATCCATGGCTAAGGCCATTGATGAAACGAATCGCCGTCGGGCGAAGCAAGTGGCCTACAATCTAGAACGCGGCGTTGATCCACAGCCGCTACGTAAAAAGATCTCTGATATCACTGACCTGATCACCAAAGAAGCCGAAGATAGCGACGAACTTTTGGCCACTGGTAAGAAATCGAAGTCAGGCGTTCCGGCCATCGGGTTCCACACTAAGTCGATTCTCTCCATGCCGCGACAAGAGTTAATGGGCTTGATAGAGTCACTCACCGATCAGATGCGCAGCGCCGCAGCCGATCTGCAATTTGAACTCGCTGCGCGTTTGCGTGATGAGCTAAAAGAACTTAAGCGCGAGCTACGAAATATGGAAGAAGCGGGTCATTAGTCAATGAGCATTGATAAGTTGGTAGTTCGCGGCGCCCGCGAACATAACCTAAAAGATGTCTCGATTGAGCTACCCCGCAATACACTGGTTGTTTTTACTGGGCTCTCTGGTTCTGGAAAATCATCGCTTGCCTTCGACACCATCTTCGCTGAAGGACAGCGTCGCTATGTTGAATCCTTATCGGCCTACGCCCGTCAGTTTCTTGGCCAAATGGATAAGCCAGATGTTGATTTCATTGAAGGATTATCACCGGCAGTTTCGATTGACCAGAAATCAACGAACCGTAATCCGCGCTCTACAGTTGGCACAATTACCGAGGTTTATGACTACTTAAGACTTTTATTCGCTCGTGCCGGTCGTCCACATTGCCCAAAGTGTGGCCAAGAAGTAACCAGACAATCACCACAAGCAATCGTTGACCAAATTCTGACTATGCCAGCGAGCACCAAGTTTCAAGTACTGGCACCTGTGGTACGAGCCCGAAAAGGTGAGTTCTTAGATTTATTCCAAGACTTGATGAGTCAAGGTTATTCACGCGCTCGCATTGATGGCGAAGTTGTTGCGTTATCTGAAGCACCGAAATTAAAGAAGCAAGAAAAGCACAGCATTGAAGTTGTGATTGACCGGCTAACTGCAAAAGCCGAATCTAAATCACGTTTAACCGATTCGATTGAAACCGCATTGCGATTAGCGCAGGGCATCGTAATTCTTGATTTTGTCGATGCAAAAGGTGGCGATAAAGAGCGTATTTTCAGTGAACATCTTGCTTGCCACGATTGCAGTTTGTCATTCGAAGAACTTGAGCCAAGATCATTCTCGTTTAACTCACCATTTGGTGCCTGTCCAGATTGCTCGGGTATCGGTACGAAACTTGAAGTAGATATTGATTTAGTAATTCCAGATGACTCAATCAGCATTTCTGAAGGCGCAATTGCACCTTGGTCATCAGGGCATACTTCAGAATACTTCACCCACTTGCTCGAAGGCTTGGCTGAAGAAGTTCCATTTAAACTTGATGTGCCTTGGAAGAAGATTTCAGAGCGCGCTCGAAACGCCATTTTAAATAGTCACGAATATAAAGTGCATGTTAAGTACAAGAATCGCTATGGCCGCACGCGCAACTATGCAACTGGCTTTGAAGGCGTTATTCCGTTCCTGCAACGCAAGCATGCAGAGACCGATAGTGATTTCAGCCGCGAGCGTTACGAGTCCTATATGCGCGAGGTACCTTGCGGAACTTGCGATGGTGCTCGACTGAAGCCCGAAGTGTTAGCAGTAACTATCGGTGGTAAAAATATCGCCGAAATTTGTGAATTAGCGATCAATGATTGTGCCGAATTCCTCAAACAGATTCAGCTAAATAAGCGCGAAGCCCAGATTGCTGAGCGTGTGATGAAGGAAGTTAACGCACGCTTAGGGTTCTTGCTAGATGTTGGTCTGGATTATTTATCCCTCGCCCGCCCAGCAGCGACACTTTCAGGCGGAGAAGCACAACGTATTCGCTTAGCCACTCAGATTGGATCCGGTCTGGTTGGTGTTCTTTACGTATTGGATGAGCCCTCAATTGGGTTGCATCAGCGCGACAATGTTCGTTTAATCGAAACTTTAACTCGTCTGCGTGATCTTGGAAATACTTTGATTGTCGTCGAGCACGATGAAGAAACTATTCGCGCAGCAGACTGGGTAGTCGATATCGGCCCCGGCGCTGGCGAACACGGGGGACACGTTGTTGTTTCTGGCAGCTATCAGGAGCTTATTGATTCGCCCGATTCGATCACTGGCGCCTATTTATCTGGTCGCAAAGCAATTGAGATACCGGCCGAACGCAGACCGATTGACCCAAAGCGCAAGCTCACGATTAAGGGTGCGAAAGAAAATAACCTCAAAGATATTGAAGTAAGTGTGCCACTTGGGGTCTTTGTTTCTGTTACCGGTGTAAGCGGTTCTGGTAAGTCCACATTAATCAATGACATTCTTTATTCAACGCTAGCCAACAAGTTAAACGGTGCTCGCATTGTTCCTGGTCGACACCGCACAATTACTGGCATTGATCTGCTCGATAAAGTAGTTCACGTTGATCAGTCACCGATCGGCCGCACCCCACGTTCGAACCCAGCGACTTACACTGGTGTCTTCGACAAAGTTCGCGCGCTCTTCGCCGAAACCACTGAAGCTAAGGTGCGTGGCTATCAGCAAGGCCGATTCAGCTTTAACGTGAAGGGCGGCCGCTGCGAGAATTGTTCGGGCGATGGCACAATTACGATCGAGATGAACTTCTTACCCGATGTTTATGTCCCATGCGAAATTTGTCATGGTGCGCGTTATAACCGCGAAACTCTTGAAGTTCATTACAAAGGTAAATCGATCTCCGAAGTATTGGATATGCCAATCGAAGTTGCGCACTCTTTCTTTGAGTCTGTCCCAACTATTGCGCGATACCTAAAAACGCTCTGCGATGTGGGTCTGGGCTATGTGCGACTTGGCCAATCTGCACCAACCTTGTCAGGTGGCGAAGCGCAGCGCGTTAAATTAGCGACTGAACTACAACGTCGCTCTACTGGCCGCACTATCTATGTATTAGATGAGCCAACTACTGGTCTGCACTTTGAAGATGTTAATAAGTTATTAGTTGTACTTAACCGACTAGTTGATACCGGCAATACGGTGGTTGTCATTGAGCACAATCTCGATGTTATTAAATCATCTGACTGGGTTATTGATATGGGCCCAGAAGGTGGTTTCCGCGGCGGCACCTTAGTTGCTGAAGGAACTCCTGAGGAAGTGGCTAAGAATAAGGCGAGTTACACCGGCACCTTCCTTGCAGCAGTCTTGGCGAATAACCGAAAAGCTAAGCAGAAGAAATAACTGCAATGGCAGATCCACAGAGTTATCGGCCGAGCAATATTCCCACTCTTCCGGGTGTCTATCGTTTCTTTAACAAGTCTGACAAAGTGATTTATGTCGGCAAAGCGAAAAATCTCAAGAACCGGCTAAGTAATTATTTTCAAGCAAATTTAGCTACAAAAACTAATCGCATGGTTCATGAAGCTGTTCGAGTTGATTGGACGATTGTAAGTACCGAACTTGAAGCACTTGCTCTGGAATTTAGCTGGATTAAGCAATATCAGCCGAAATACAACGTGCAGTTCAAAGATGATAAGTCTTACCCGTACTTAGCCATTTCGCTTAATGACGAATATCCCATGATTTTTATTACCCGCAAAGATAAGCGACCAGGGCTGAAGTACTTTGGTCCTTATACAAATGCATGGGCGTTACGAAATACCTTTGAAGTTTTGCTTAAAGTGTTTCCGGTGAGATCTTGTTCCTCTTCTAACTTCAACCGGGCGCAGCGAAGTAAACGTCAATGCTTGTTGGGGGATATCGGTAAATGCGCAGCCCCTTGTGTGGGTTGGATTTCAAAAGAAGATCACCAAGCTTTAGCCCAGAAGTTAAATGACTTTATGGAATCGGGTATGGAGAATCTGCTGCCCGCGCTACATGAAGAGATGCAACTGGCTTCAACGAATGAAGAGTTTGAACGTGCAGCTCGCTTAAGAGATCAAATCGAATCCTTTGAAAAAGCCCAGAGATCGACCCAAGGCAATTTCTCAGATGACTTAGATGGCGACTTCATCGCGCTGTATCAAGATGGTTTTCATTCAGCTGGCTCGATCTTCTCAATGCAACGCGGTTCGATTAAAGGTTCTCGCTCGTGGATAGTCGATCAGGAAATGGCGTTGGAAGGTGAAGATGTTTTTGCTTCACTTCTCTTCTCAATCTATGGAAATGGATCGATCTCGATCCCGCGCAATATCTATCTCAACGCACAACCTGAGAATCTCGCTGAACTAGAGCAATGGCTCAGTGGTATTAGTGGATCAAAAGTTGAGATCAAAGTGCCACAACGCGGCGATAAAGTCGAACTGCTAGAAACGGTAAAGCGGAATGCTCAATATTCACTGATTCAATATGTAAGTAAGCGCGCAACTGATGCGGCGGTATCCGGAAAAGCCCTTACTCAAATCGAAGAGATGTTGGGCTTGACGCGCACGCCACTTCGAATTGAATGTTTTGATATCTCAAATATTTCAGG
>RFRA01000051.1 GCA_009924725.1 Actinomycetota bacterium | reverse complement strand
CTGAATCATTTAGTCGAGTGAGTCGGATTGAACCGCCATTTGATTCAAGAATTGAGATCGAGGCAGGGTCAATCACGATGCGCTGGAAATCATCAAGATGCATTCCCATTGAACTTGCGACAATCGCTTTAATGACATCGCCGTGCGAGACCATGATGGTCATCTCTAGGTCAGAGGAAAAGAAATCGTGGACTGTTTGCATCGCACGAACTTGCATCTGGGCCAGACTTTCTCCCTCTGGGAAAGTAACTGAGCTCGGTTGACCTTGAACCTTTCGCCATAACTTCGCCCGCGAAAGTGTTGCTAACTTCTTACCCGACCACTTTCCATAATCAACTTCAATCAAATTTGGTTCCGAGATAACAGTTACGCCTTTTCCATACTTGGCCAGCCAAGGGGCCAAAGTTTCAGAACAGCGATCCATTGGGCTAACTTGAACTTGGGAAATAGTTAACTTGCCTAATCGTTCTGCTAATCGTTCGGCTTGTTCTTGCCCCGATTTAGATAAGTGCACATTCGGCAATTGACCAGAGAGAACTCCAGCTGCGTTGGCTGTTGAGTGAGCATGTCGAATCAAAATAATTTTTGGCACCCTGAAAGGTTATCGCAGTAATTCGGCCCTTGCCTTGCTAGGTTTGCGCCATGGAACTCAGGCGTGCTGGCGATAGCGGCTTAACACTCTCTCGAATAGGTCTGGGAACAATGACCTGGGGTCGCGACACCGATGAACATGAAGCTGCAGATCAAATGCGGGCCTATCTGGATGCCGGTGGAAATTTTATTGATACCGCGGCTGTTTATGGAGATGGTGATAGCGAGCGCGTTATCGGTGGGTTAGCTGGCTCGCTTTTTAAGCGCGAAGAGATTGTTTTGGCAACTAAAGCGGGTATCACTTTTCCCGGTGGTGTTCGCACGGTAAATAATTCACGTGCTGCTTTGATGGCTGAATTAGATAATTCGCTAAGCCGACTAGGTACTGACTACGTTGATTTATGGCAGATTCATACCTGGGATAGCCAGAACCCAATAGCCGACGCGTTATCTGCATTGGATTGGGCGTACAACTCGGGGCGTGCACGTTACGTTGGCATTTCAAACTTCTCTGGTTGGCAGACTTCTCACTGTGTGACCCGTCAGAGTAATCAAGGCGGCAAGGCACCAATTGCAACGATTCAATCTGAGTACTCTCTTCTAAATCGCGAAGTAGAACGTGAAATCATTCCAGCGGCACAAGCTTTAGGGTTTGGATTCTTGCCATGGTCGCCATTAGGGCGCGGTGTACTCACTGGAAAATATCGAAATGGATTGCCAAGTGATTCACGTGGTGCAAGTGCTCACTTTGCTGGTTTTGTTGAACCGTATCTAGATGCTCGTTCGTCGCGCATCGTCGAAGCAGTTTGTGTCGCCGCCGACGGACTTGGATTTTCGCCGCTCGAAGTTTCGTTAGCTTGGGTACGCGATGCCCCTGGCGTGACGAGCGCGATTGTAGGCGCTCGCACCGGCGCACAGCTTCGCGGAATTCTGACTTCGGAACAAATTAGTTTGCCCGAAGTTGTGCGAGAAGCGTTAAGCGAAGTTTCAGCTGTTCTTTAAAAAACGCTCCATCATGTGTACGCCGCATTTCAAGCCATCAATCGGTACTCGTTCATCAACCCCGTGAAAGAGTGCAAAGAAATCTAACTCTGGTGGCAGCTTTAAAGGTGTAAATCCGTATCCAACAATTCCCAACTCGGATAGCGCTTTATTATCCGTGCCGCCACTCATCAGGTATGGGACAGCAATCGCGTCTGGATCCTCGGCCATAAGGGCTTGAACCATTGCTTCAACTAAGTCGCCACTAAAATCTACTTCAAGTGAAATGTCTCGAGTAATCGTTTCGATTTCAATATCTGGACCAACAACTTCACGAATAGTCTTGTTGAACTCATCTTCGTAACCTGGCAAGAAACGTCCGTCAACAACTGCAGAAGCAGTCTGTGGAATTACATTGGCTTTATATCCGGAATTAAGCATGGTGGGATTTGCAGTGTTCTGAAGCGTTGCACCAAACATTCTTTTCGCCGGTCCTAGTTCTTCAAGTAGTGGCCGAAAATCAGATTCGTCATATTTGCTATCGGTAACTTTTGCTACTTTGGCGAAGAGCGCCTTGATGGTTTTGGTGTATCGCTGCGGCCACTCGTGATTGCCCAACTTTTGAACTGCTGCGCTAAGCGCCGTAACGGCATTGTCTTTATTAATCATTGAGCCGTGACCAGCAGTGCCGTTCGCTGTTAACTTAAGCCAGTGAATACCTTTTTGTGCGGTCTCGATAAAATATAACCGCTTGCCATTTTTTACGGTTATTGAGAATCCCCCAACTTCAGAAACTGCTTCTGAGCAGCCAGCGAAAACTTCAGGATGATTTGCGGTCATATAGCGAGAGCCGAATTCACTACCAGCTTCTTCGTCCCCAAAGAAAGCTAAGACGATATCGCGCGGTGGTACATAACCTTCACGCGCCCATTTACGAGCGATGGCTAGGATCATTGCATCAACATTTTTCATATCTACTGCGCCGCGGCCCCAGATGAAACCATCCTTAATCACACCACCAAAGGGATCGACCGACCAATCTTTCGCATCCGCTGGCACAACATCAATATGTCCATGCAATACCAAACCAGGCCTACTTGGGTCACTACCTTTAATTTTTGCAATTACATTTGCGCGATTAGGTGCAGACTCATAAATAGTTGCACTAATACCAACCTCAGACAGTGATGCAACAACATAGTCAGCAATGGCGCGTTCATCACCCTTGCCTTCGCCGTAATTCACGCTGGGGAAACGAATTAACTCCTGACAAATACGAATTGTTTCTTCTTCGAGGGCGAGCCGTTCTTGAGTCATAGGGATACTCTTTCAGTTTCTTCGCCAAAATGTGAAGTAATAAGACCTTTTGCCGTCATGTGACCTCTATTGCTATCCTTGCGCTTCGCATGAAAACCACCAGTCCGGGTGGCGGAATTGGCAGACGCGCTAGCTTGAGGTGTTAGTGCCCGCAAGGGCTTAGGGGTTCAAGTCCCCTCCCGGACACGTATATTGTTTAAAATCTCTGGAGTTGCGAAAGGTAGAGCGCATGAAGATTGACGAAGCGCTCGCTCTTATTCGTCCAGTCCCAGACTTTCCAATTCCCGGAATTCTTTTTCAAGATATTGCCCCTCTTATTGCAAACCCAAAGGCTTACGAGGCAGTTACCAAGGAATTCGCACAAACGCAGTCGCCATTTAACTTAGTAGCCGGTATTGAATCACGTGGTTTTATTTTGGCGAGTGCCATTGCGATCGATAGTGCAGTTGGTTTTGTGCCTATTCGAAAAGCGGGAAAACTACCTGGCCCGATTGTTAAGCGCGACTATGGCTTGGAGTACGGAAGCGACAGTCTGGAAATGCAGGTTGATGCTCTAACCCACCTATTAAATCCCCAAGTTTTACTAGTCGATGACGTGCTAGCAACTGGTGGCACTTTGATTGCCGCTCTTGAACTAATTTCGGATTTAGGTGGGGAAATTTGCGAAGTTGCAGTTCTATTGGAGATCAGTGCACTAGGTGGTCGTGAGCGCATCCTTGCGGCCTTCCCAGAGTTAAAGATTCGTGCGCTGGTGCAAATTTGAAAGCCGCAACGAACAAGATTCTCGAGATCCAGGGTTTACGCGCCCTTGCAGCTGTTTTAGTTCTGATCTTTCACGCGAGATTTATCCCTGGTGGTTTTATCGGCGTAGATATCTTCTATGTTATTTCCGGCTTCTTAATCACTGGTCTACTACTAAAGGAAGTCAACTCCGCCGGGCGAATTTCGCTTAAAGCTTTCTACCTTCGTCGGAGTAAGCGCCTGCTACCAGCATCCTTTCTAGTCTTATTTGTTACCGCGCTTTTCGCTTGGTTGGTCTTGCCACCAATCTCACGCGGTTCAATTGGTCGCGACCTAATCGGAACTACTTTTTATATTTCCAATTATTTGTTTGCGTGGTGGCAGAACGATTATCAGAATCTGAATGCGACACCTTCACCATTTATTCACTATTGGTCACTGGCCGTGGAAGAACAGTTCTACATTTTCTGGCCACTCTTCATAGTTGCGCTCGCCAAGTTCAAGAGCGCGCGGAAGTTCTTAATCGGATTTTCAGCGGTAACTGTTGTCTCCTTCGCCCTTGGAGTTTGGCTAACGATTGTTGCGCCAATCTGGGCCTTTTACTCGCTGCCAACTCGAGCTTGGGAGTTAAGTATTGGCGCACTAATCGCGCTGTCACCCGTGCTCAGAAGAAAGAGTCGATTACTCGCAATCTTCGGGGTGGTTGCAATAGGCGCCTCTGCGCTTTGGTTTAGTGAGAGCACCGCCTTTCCTGGTACCTATGCTTTGTTGCCTGTTTTAGGAACTGCCGCGTTGCTATCAAGCATTGGAGCATGGCCTAAGCCGTTGAGGTGGTTGGCGACTAATCGCTTATCGATTTGGCTTGGAAAGATTTCTTATCCGTTGTATCTATGGCACTGGCCAGTTCTAGTGTTGCCCATCGCTCTCTTTAATCGCGACCTCAGTCTCGCGGAGCGTTTGGTCGCATTGCTTGTGACAGTAATACTTGCTCACTTAACAACTAGGTTCGTGGAAGAGCCATTTCGAGTAAAGAGTTTCAAGCCTCGACGAGTTCTTCTAAGCATTTCAATCGCGATGATATTTTCGCTGCTACTTGGCTTCGGTATTGCACAATCGACAACTTCATCAATCTTGGTAGATGGTAAGCAAGTGACGCTAGCGAGTATCAAGGCGCGCCCAACACCATATGAAGATGGCTGCCATCTAAATTATCACCAGTCGGTATCACCACGCTGTGAATTTGGAAAGTTAGATAGCAACAAGACTGTTGTTCTCTACGGGGATTCGCATGCGGTGCAATGGTTTCCTGCTCTCAAAAAACTTGCTGATGAAAAAGGCTTCAAGCTAATCTCCTTGACTAAATCGGCCTGTCCTTCAATTGACGTGGTACGCGAAAGTGTTGGCGCTTTCAAGATGAGTAATTGCGCATCGTGGCGCAAGAGTTCGATTGAGCGAATCGCAACTGCGAAGCCTGACTTGATTATCCTCTCCTCCTTTGAACATTTTGTACCGCAAGGAGACCCACAAAAAGTTAAACAATGGTGGGACGCTGGTTCAAAACGCACTTATCAGACTTTGCAGCCACTAGCTCCGAAAATCATTTACCTGTTGGATACTCCACTGCCAAAGCGCAACATCCCGGACTGTTTGGCAACTACTAGTGCTGATAAATGTCTGGCCGATTCAACACTTGGCTTGCCACAGACTGCTGCGTTCGAAATTGTCGATCCCGCAAAATGGCTCTGCCAGGTTCAATGCCCGGGTATAGTCCGCGGAAATGTTGCATACCGCGATGCCTCACACATTAGCGTCGCAACTTCATTGGAGTTAGCAGATTCACTTTGGCAAGCGTTAGTTGTTAAAGGATTCACGGTTTAATGTGGCAGGATTACCGACATGGCTGAACTGACGTACTACTGCGGCACTATGGATAGCGGTAAGTCAACGCTTGCTCTCCAAACGGCGCACAATCATCAAAGTCGTGGTCGCACAGGACTGATTTTCACGAATCAAGATCGTGCCGGGGTCGGGGTTATTTCTTCGCGCCTAGGCCTTCAAAGCGCAGCAATTGAAGTTACTCCAGAGCTAGATATTCATCGATTTGTGGTTGACCAATTATCAATTGGATCTCGCGTTGATTACATTATTTGCGATGAGGCGCAGTTTTACGAACCTATTCAAATTGATCAATTAGCTCGCATTGTTGATGGTCTCGGTATCGATGTCTATGCATTTGGAATTCTGGCTGACTTTAGAACCAAACTATTTCCCGGTTCAGCTCGGTTAGTTGAGTTAGCAGATCGAGTCAATACCCTACAAGTCGAAGCGCTTTGTTGGTGTGGTCAACGAGCTACTCATAACGCGCGAACAATCAATGGCATCATGGTTACTGAAGGCGAACAAGTAGTTGTAGGCGATACCAACAAGGCTGATGAAGTCGCTTATGAAGTTTTATGCCGCCGTCATCACATGCGTCAATTGACTGCCCGAGTTTCTAGAGCAGGACATACCTCGGGAGATCCACTACCCTTCAATTCATGAACGTACGAGGATTAGCTGCTTTAAGTAAAAATGCCCCATTGACTCCCTACGCATTCACGCGCAGAGAATTATTGCCTAATGACGTAGCGATTGAAATCAAGTACGCGGGCATCTGCCACTCTGACATTCATCAGGTACGAGAGGAATGGGGCGGTGCTCGGTTCCCAATGGTGCCGGGTCATGAAATCGCAGGCATAGTTAGTGCGATCGGCAGTTCGGTAAGTAAATTCGCAGTTGGCGATTTGATTGGTGTTGGCGTATTTATTGATTCATGTCGCGACTGCCCAAGTTGCCGCAAAGGTCTTGAACAGTATTGTGAAAATGGCATGACTCCGACTTACAACGGACTTGAGCGTGATGGCATAACCCCGACTATGGGTGGATATAGCGATGGCTATGTAATCAATGAGGATTACGCGGTTAAAATTCCGACTGGCTTAGATCTAGCCGCAGTCGCTCCCTTGTTGTGTGCTGGCATCACTTTGTATTCACCGCTTAAACATTGGAACGCTGGACCCGGCAAACAAGTCGCGATCATGGGGTTAGGCGGACTCGGGCATATGGGAGTTAAGTTTGCTCACGCTTTGGGAGCAGAAGTAACAGTGCTATCACACTCCCCTAGTAAAGAAGCTGATGCGCGCAGTCTTGGCGCAGATCATTTCGTGGTTACGAGTGACTCCGCGCAGACGAAGTCGTTGAGAAGCAAGTTTGATCTTATTCTCAACACAGTAAGTGCCGAACACAATCTAAATGATTATTTAGGGCTTCTTGCAACCGATGGAACCCTAGTTGTTATCGGTCTGCCAGGTGTGCCTTTTTCTGTGCATGCTAACTCCTTGCTTTCAGGTCGTCGTTCAATGGCAGGCTCAATGATTGGCGGAATTTCGGAACTGCAAGAAATGCTTGATTTCTGCGGTGAGAAAAATATCGTAAGTGAAATTGAATTAATTAAAGCTGATTATGTAAATACTGCGTATGAGCGAACTGTAAAGAGCGATGTGCGCTTTCGCTTCGTAATTGATATCGCTACGCTTTAAATGAATTGATGCACCACAAGTGCAAATATTGGAGCAATAGCTAAAGCAGGTAGCAAGTTGGCAACTGCGACTTCCTTTATCTTCAACAAACGAAGCGCAATACAAAGCAGCATTAGTCCACCAACAATGGTCATAGCGGCAATCTGATACCCGCTTAGTATCGAACCTAAACCTAGCCCAACAAAAGTCCAGGCGCCCTGATAAATGCC
>RFRA01000006.1 GCA_009924725.1 Actinomycetota bacterium | reverse complement strand
GCAAAGCTTGATAACAATGCCGAACTTGCACAATTCTGCGACACTCTAGAACGAGTTTGCATCGAAACTGTTGAGCAAGGCAAGATGACAAAGGACTTGTCGCTCTTGATATCTAAGACTGCTCCTTACCAAACTACACAGGAGTTCTTGGCTTCAATTGATGAGAATCTAAAGAAGGCAATGGCT
The DNA here is from genome assembly GCA_009924725.1 of Actinomycetota bacterium. Lineage (GTDB taxonomy): Bacteria > Actinomycetota > Actinomycetes > Nanopelagicales > Nanopelagicaceae > Planktophila. Next base: position 15,221 of record RFRA01000006.1, on the reverse strand, counting down.
TAAACCGCCTTCCTAACTTAAAGCAGCAGTAAAAAACCCCGCCGATTAATACCGGCGGGGTTTTTAATTTAAAGCGTATTAGATGCGCTCACCAGTTGTTGCATTGAATAGGTGAACTGCAGCTGGGTTAGCAGTAACAGTGATTGTCTGTCCTGGCTTTGGTGGATTCTTTGGATCCCAGCGAACAATTACTTGTGCGCCTTCTTCAGTTACATTTGCGAACTTAACTGCGGAATCAACGGGAGTTCCATAAACGAATGCATCTGCACCTAGCTCTTCAACAACTTCAACTAGAACATCGAAGCCAGTAGAAGAAGGTGTGAAGCCTTCTGGGCGAATACCAACTGTGATTGTGGCACCAGCGCTTGCTGGTACCGCAAGACTTAATCCGCCTAGCTTTGCTTGCCCACCTGATACAGGTGCGTTTAGCAAGTTCATTGCAGGAGAACCGATGAAGCCTGCTACGAAAGCATTTGCTGGGTTATCGTAAAGATTACGTGGGGTATCTACTTGTTGCAGGAAACCATCTTTTAGAACTGCTACGCGATCACCCATTGTCATAGCCTCAACCTGGTCGTGAGTTACATAAACAGTTGTAATTCCAAGACGACGCTGTAGCGCAGCAATCTGAGTACGTGTAGCTACACGCAACTTGGCATCAAGGTTTGAAAGCGGTTCGTCCATCAAGAAAACTTGTGGTTCGCGAACAATCGCACGACCCATAGCTACGCGCTGACGTTGTCCGCCAGAGAGCGCCTTTGGTTTGCGATCTAGATATGGCTCGAGGTCGAGCAACTTTGCTGCTTCTTTAACGCGACGATCGCGTTCTTCTTTTGGCTTGCCTGCGATCTTAAGCGCAAAGCCCATGTTTTCGGCAACTGTCATATGTGGGTAAAGCGCATATGACTGGAATACCATCGCGATATCGCGATCTTTTGGCGCAACATTTGTTACGTCGCGATCACCGATCAAAATACGACCGGCATCGATTTCTTCAAGTCCGGCTAACATACGAAGTGATGTTGATTTACCGCAACCTGAAGGACCAACTAGAACTAGAAATTCACCGTCATTAACGGTTAGCTCTAATTCATTAACTGCAGGCACAGTGGTGCCTGGATAGATACGTGATGCTTTGTCGAATACAACATTTGCCATTTGAGTTCTTCCTTATCCGGGCAGGTACGTGCCCGACGATCCGGTGGAGTAAGGCAATTACGACGGGTGCCGTAATCGGTTTGCAAAGGCTACCGACCGAGTGCGGGAAAGGGCAATATCAGAAGCGAAATGCCATTCGTGGCGCGTATAGTTGGGCTTCTTATGGAGCCCCACTCGCTTAGCCAGATTCTGGGCAATATTGCCGTTGTTCTGCTTTTGATCCTGCTGGGATCTCTCTTTGTAGCTGCGGAAATCGCTCTGATCTCCCTGCGCGAGAGCCAAATCAAACAATTAGCCCTAAAAGGTAAACGAGGCGCCCGGGTGGCCGCTTTGACTGAGAACCCAAACCGGTTCTTGGCGGCAGCTCAAGTCGGTGTCACTTTCTGTGGATTTTTATCAGCGGCCCTTGGCGCTGAACGGTTAGGCATCTATGTCGAACCTGAGTTAGTTAAATTGGGGTTAACCGAAGGCGTAGCCGGGTTGATCTCACTTATCGGAATCACAATCGTAATTGCATACTTCTCGCTGGTATTTGGCGAACTAGTTCCAAAACGTTTAGCGCTATTTCGTACTGAGGCCATTGCTTTGGCATCAGCTGGAATTATCGATTGGTTAGCAAAACTATTCCGTCCGATTATTTGGCTGCTTTCCAGATCAACTGATTTTGTAGTTCGCCTATTTGGTTTAGATCCAGCCGAACAACGTACGCAAATTTCAGAAGAGGAATTACTAGATCTTGTTGCTGGCCATGCGGCTTTGAGCGACGAAGAACGAGACATTGTTGAAGAAGTTTTTAACGCTTCAGAGCGCCAAATTCATGAAGTGATGGTTCCGCGAACCGAAGTAGATTTTATGGATGCCTCACTAACTGTCGGTAAAGCTATCGGCTTAGCAATTGATAAAGCTCACTCAAGGTATCCGGTTGTGCGCGGATCATCTGATGAAGTGATTGGCTTTATTCATGTTCGCGATTTGCTCGATACTTCTTTAGTAACTCCAGGCGGAAAGATTCAAGAGTTGGTCCGTAACATCATATTTTTGCCCGGTACCAAAGGTATTTTGCCTGCACTAACTGAGATGCGTAAACAAGGTCAACATTTAGCAATCGTGCTCGATGAGTACGGTGGCACAGATGGCATCATCACGTTAGAAGATCTAGTTGAGTGTTTAATCGGTGATATTCGTGATGAATATGATGATCATGAACAAGAGATTGCGCATGAAGCGCGCACAAATGACTTTGAAATCGATGGATTGACCTCGCTCGAAGATTTACTTGATGACGCCGGAATCGACATTCCCGAAGGCCCATATGAAACAGCCAGTGGCTTTGTCATGCACTTTCTGGGGCGAATACCCGTTGAAAACGATGTCGTCAGCGTGAATGGCTTGCGAATAACGGTCTTATCGATGGAAGGCAAGCGAGCAGGAAAGCTTCTAATCTCGCGCAATTCATAATTCATGCGAGAATAAACCTCATGAGCGCACAGAAAAGAATTCTCTCGGGGATTCAGCCGACCAGTGAATCTTTTCACTTGGGTAATTACGTTGGCGCCTTGAAGCAATGGGTAGCTCTTCAAGACGGCAATGACGCTTTCTATTGCATCGTTGACTTGCATGCCCTCTCTGGCGAAATTGAACCTGCGCTATTGCGAAAAAGGACTCTGGCATCTGCTGCCCAATTAATCGCGCTTGGAATTTCGCCAGAAAAATCAACGCTTTTCGTGCAATCGCAAGTTCCGCAACATAATCAATTGGGCTGGATTATGGAGTGCATGGCAGGCTTTGGCGAAGCAAGTCGTATGACTCAATTTAAAGATAAGTCAGCTAAAGGTGGTGCAGATTCAGCTCGGGTAGGTTTGTTTACTTACCCAATGTTGCAAGCGGCTGACATTCTTTTGTACCAAGCGCATCAAGTTCCGGTCGGTGAAGATCAGCGTCAACATATTGAGTTAACTCGAGATCTTGCAACTAGATTTAATACTCGCTTCGGTGACACATTCCGAATTCCCGAAGGCTACATTCTAAAGTCTGGCGCTAAGATTTATGATTTACAAGATCCAACTGCCAAGATGAGTAAGTCTTCTGGGTCAACTTCAGGCGTACTTGAAATTATGGATACTCCTGAATCAAATGCCAAAAAAATTAAAAGTGCTGCAACAGATGCTGAGCGCGAAGTTAAATTTGATGAGAAAGCAAAGCCAGGAATCAGTAACTTGCTTACGATTCATTCAACTTTGTCCGGTAAGCCAATTGCTGAGTTAGAAGCTGACTTTGCTGAAAAAGGCTATGGCGATTTCAAGGGCGCCGTAGCTGAAGTAGTAGTTGAGTATTTCCGGCCAATCCGCGCCAAAGCACTTGAATTACTCGAAGATGAGACGCACTTGCTTTCGATCTTGCACGAAGGTTCCCGCAAGGCTCGTGAAGTAGCAGCCGATACCATTAATTCAACCTATCGAAATCTAGGTATCGTCCAATGATTCCTAAAGCCTTGCTTCTCAGTGCGGCAATTACTGCCTCAGTAATGGTGCCGGTGACGTCAACGGCTGCCCCAATCGTTAACGTATGCGTCGCTTACGATTTAGGTGGCCCGGGGGATCGTTCATATAACGATGCAGTTCTTGCCGGATTAACCAAAGCAAAGAAAACCCTTAACTTTAATTACGAAGGTTTCATTACAGATGGCAGCGCGATCGATCGGGAAAAACGGATTCGTGCCATGGTGGCTAAAGGTTGCTCTCCGATCCTGGCTATTGGCTCTGGCTACACCAAGCTACTTAAAAACTTAGCCATTGAATTTCCAACTCAGCAATTCTCAATTTTAAATGATGCCTCAATCGCAAGCTTAAACATTACTTCACTGGTCTTTAATGACAAGCAAGTGGGCTACTTAGCGGGTGCAGCCGCAACCCGAGTTTCAAAAACTGGGAAAGTTGCGCTGATCTCGAACGCCGCAAATGTTAATTTGGAGGCTGGCTTTACTTTGGGTGCGAGTGCGGCGAAGAAGAAGGTAAAACTAACTTCAAAATATGCGACAACTGGGTTTGCCGATTTAACAAAATCACTAATTGCTGAAGGAAACGATGTGATTTTTGTGGCTATCACCGGATCAGATAATGAAATATTTAGCGCTGTGGTTAAACACAATGAGAGCAAGAAAAAAGAAGCACCTGAAGTTGGTGTTATTACAATTGAACCTGATCAGTATTTAACGGTGAGTCCGGCAAATCAGAAGTATTTACTCGGTGCGATTTCGAAGCGGGTAGATAATGCAATGCTTGATTTAGTCACTTCTGCAATTAGAGATCAGCAAATTACCGACATCCTCGATCCGGTAGCAGGTATTTATGGGCGTAGTTATGGCATTACCGGAGGCAATATTGAGTTTGTAATCTGGGCGCCAAAACTTCAAGTATTCAAGGCTTCAATCACAGCAGCTTCGCGCACCGCAGCCAAACTTTAAAGTTCTGGTCTAGAGTTTTCGCAATCGTTATCTATTTTTAGCCTATTTTTGGAAGTTTCATTGGGATAAAAGCCGCTTTGATACTAGGCTCGCCTTTACTGAGATGAGCTATCTAAAGGGTACTTACATACTTAATTAGGTAGTAAAACTTGCGATAACCCCCGTTAGATACAACTTGGAGGAAAATTGAAGAAGTCAAAGCTAGTAGCCATTCTTGCGGCTACCACTGTTGCAGCAAGCCTTGCGCTTGTTCCTGCAGCAACTGCAGCAACAAAGACCAAAGCATGCTTGGCACTAGATACTGGTGGCGTAGATGACAAGTCATTCAACGCAGCATCATGGGCTGGCGCACAATCAATTGCTAAGTCAAATAAGAACGTAACAGTTTCATACCTACCTGCTGCCTCAGGCGCAGATTACGCTCCAAACATCAAGAAGTTTGTTGATCAAAAATGTAATGTGATCATCGGTGTTGGTTTCGCAATTGCAGGTGCAATCATTACATCAGCAAAGGCAAACCCAACAATCAAGTACGCAATTGTTGATGATTCAGGACTAGAGCCAAATGCTGATTACACAGCATTTACTGCAATTCCTAACGTTAAGGGTCTTACTTTCAAGACTCAGGAATCTTCATTCCTAGCTGGATATGCAGCTGCTGCATTCTCAACTAAGGGTGTAGTTGCTACTTACGGTGGCGCTCCATACCCAACAGTTACAGCATTTATGGATGGATTCGCACAAGGTGTTTTCTATTACAACCAGGTAAAGAATAAGGGCGTTCGCGTCCTTGGTTGGAACCGCGATACCAAGAATGGTGAATTCGTAGGCGACTTTGCTAACACATCAAAGGCACTACAAATTTCTAAGAACTTCGAGCAAGCTGGCGCAGATGTAATCTTCCCAGTTGCTGGTGGTCTTGGTGGAGCAACAGCCCAGAATTCAATGGATGGAAAGAAGTCAGTAACTATCTGGGTTGATACCGATGGATTTGTTTCTGCCAATAAGTACCGCTCAGTTCTTCTAACCTCAGTAATGAAGGGTCTAGGCGAATCTGTTTCTTCAGTAATTGCTGAAGTAAATGCGGGCAAGTTCACAAACAAGGCATATGTTGGAACACTAGCTAACAAGGGAACTCGCTTAGCGCCGTTCCACGACTTAGCTTCATCAGTCCCTTCAACACTTGCTAAGGAAATTGCTGCAGTCCAGAAGAAGATCGTTTCTGGTGCAATCAAGGTTGAATAAGTAATAAGTTAGTTAATAGCGGCGCAGTGAGAAATCACTGCGCCGCTATTTTTTTATACTTTTATAGCGTAGATTTACGCCATGTCTTTAGAGCTTCGCGGAATCACCAAGCAATTTGGCTCACTTGTTGCAAATGATGATATTAATTTCAAAGTTGAAGCAGGCGAGATTCATGCGATCTTGGGCGAGAATGGTGCCGGCAAGTCGACTTTAATGAATATAGTTTACGGATTGCTCTCACCGGATAAAGGCCAAATCTTAGTAGATGGCCAAGAGATCCAAATTAAAAGTCCACTCGATGCGCTAGCTGCTGGTATCGGCATGGTCCATCAACACTTCATGTTAATCCCAGTTTTTACAGTTGCCGAAAACATCGTGCTGGGGCACGAGAAAACGAATGGTGTCGGTTTACTTGATTTGGCAACTGCGCGACAAGAGATTATTCGGGTATCTAAAGAATTTAACTTTGAAGTAGACCCAGATGCGCTAATTGAAGATTTGCCAGTGGGTATTCAGCAGCGCGTTGAGATTATTCGCGCGCTCATCTACAACTCAAAGATTTTGATTTTAGATGAACCGACAGCGGTTTTAACTCCACAAGAAACTGATGAGCTTCTCTCAAATATGAAGAAGCTACGCGATTCTGGCCGTTCGATTGTTTTTATTACCCACAAATTACGCGAAGTAAAAGCAGTGGCTGATCGAATTTCAATCATTCGTCGCGGCAAAGTTGTTGGCACAGTTGAGCCAACGGCTAGCCAGGAAGAAATGGCCTCGCTTATGGTGGGCCGCCCAGTTGATTTAACGGTCAATAAAGCTGACGTTAAGCTCGGCAAGACGATCCTGGAAATGACCGACTTAAGTGTTCTTGATACATCTGGTCGCGCCTTAGTAAGTGAGATTAATTTAGCCGTTTCTGCTGGCGAAGTTGTAGCAGTTGCAGGCGTCCAAGGTAATGGGCAGAGTGAGTTAGCTGAAGCAATAGTAGGTTTACGTGAACATCTAACGGGTTCGATCAAGCTCTCTGATCGCGAGTTAATCGGTCGCTCAGTTGATGAGTGCCTAAAGGCTGGGATTGCATATGTACCTGAATCGCGCGAACTAGATGGTCTGATTTCATCTTTTTCAATAACCGAGAATTTAATTCTAGATACACATAACGAGGCACCTTATTCAAAGGGTATTTTCTATAAGCCGGCCATGGCGTATCAGGTAGCCCTTGAGCGAATTAAGGAGTTCGACATTAGAGCTCAAAGTGCAAATGACCCAGCCTCCTCATTATCAGGCGGCAACAAACAGAAAGTTGTTTTAGCTCGTGAGCTTTCCCGCCCAGTAGAACTCGTCGTAGTTTGCCAACCAACGCGAGGTCTAGATGTTGGTTCGATTGAATTCGTGCACCAACGCCTTATTTCGGAACGTGACTCTGGGCGCGCAGTTTTACTCTTTAGCACCGAGCTTGATGAAGTATTTGCGTTAGCTGATCGCATCGCGATTATGTATCGTGGCGAAATTATTGCAATTGTCCCGGCATCAGCTTCTCGCGAGGAAGTTGGTCTATATATGGCTGGCATTCATCCGGCTGCTGCTAAAGGTGGTGCAGCATGATTAAGAAGATTCTTGGCAAAACGTTATTGCCACTTTTTGCATTCCTGCTAGCACTTTTTGTGGGTGGGTTAGTAATTGGTTTTACCGATAATGCAGTTTTAGCAAAGATTTCATCACCAATAGAATTTCTAAAGATTCTAGGAAGCACAGTCGGAAATGCCTACCTAGCTCTTTTTCAAGGCGCGATCTATGATCCCAATTTGGCCGAAGGCAAGAGTTTCATGGCTGGTTTCTATCCGCTGAGTGAAACTATGGTGGCAACTGCACCGTTGATTCTTTGTGGGCTTTCCGTCGCATTGGCGTTCAAGTCGGGACTTTTTAATATCGGCGCGCAAGGTCAATTTATTTTTGGTGCGATTGGTGCTTCATACATTGGCTTCAAATATGAAATGCCAATGGTTATGCATATTCTTATCGCAACCCTGGCAGGCGTTATTTTGGCGGCACTTTGGGGCGGCATAGTTGGCTTGCTTAAGGCTAAAACCGGTGCACATGAAGTAATCGTGACGATCATGCTTAACTATATTGCGGCCAAGTTCTTACTTTTTATCTTAAGTACTAAGTACTTCTTGCGCCCAGGGCGCTTAGATCCGATTGCGCCATCTGTAAAAGAGAGCGCGATGTTGCCTGGCCTATTTGGGGTTGATTATCGGGTGAATATTGGAATCTTTATCGCTCTGGCCGCTTCAGTTTTTATCTGGTGGTTGTTAAATCGCAGCATCATCGGATTTAGATTCCGCGCTGTAGGTGCGAATTCAAGCGCAGCTCGCACTGCAGGAATTTCGGTTTCAGCCGCCATGATTGCGACGATGGCCATCTCTGGTGCCCTTGCCGGCATGGGCGGTGCTATTCATACATTGGGAAACCAATATGAATTAACTGACACAGTTGCTGCATCCTTCGGTTTTGATGCGATCACGGTTGCATTACTTGGTCGCGGAACTCCATTAGGTGTTGTTCTGGCATCCTTCTTATTTGCTGGCCTACGTGTTGGTGGCCAAACCATGCAAGCAAATGTTGGCGTACCAGTTGAAATCGTTCTAGTAATCCAAGCTCTGGTAGTTCTCTTTATTGCTGCTCCTGATCTAGTGAAACGGATCTTTAGATTGCGAAATCTGCAAGAGGCATCGGCTATGGCATCTAAGGGATGGAACGGGTAATGGCGAACCACTCAACAATTTCCCGCGATGCCAAGCGAAAACTCAATGGCATCTACGCCATGGCAATTGCGAGTGTTTTCTCAATTGTGGTTTTCGCTTACTTGCCTAAAGTTAGCGGTGAGGTAACTTACAGCTTTGTTTTGGATAAAGAGTGGGTGCTAATCCAGCAATGGGTGATTGATTCTCGAGTTGGCGCATACGGGTTCTCAGCTCTCTCTGTTTTGTTCACGGCGCTGGCTTATTACTTATTCCGAAAAGGAAAGAAACATGGCATAGCCATTTTTGGTTTTTCCATTGGTTTGTTTATGGCATTTCTTTGTTGGGCATCTGCCGGGGACTTCGTGCCATTTACTGGACTACTTCAAGGTGGACTTATTCTGGCCGTACCTTTAATTTACGGTTCTCTCGCCGGTTTAGTTTGTGAGCGATCAGGAGTTATTAACATCGCTATTGAAGGCCAATTGCTCGGTAGCGCTTTTGTGGCTGGAGTTGTTGGAAGTTTGCTGCAAAACGCTTGGTACGGATTGCTGGTAGCACCTTTTGCTGGCGCCCTGATTTCAGTTTTGTTGGCCGTTTTTGCGATTAAATATCGAATTGATCAAGTGATTTTGGGCTTCGTCATTAATGTCTTGATTATTGGCTTAACCAGCTTCGCGGCGCAACGATTCTTGCGTGAGGATGCGGATAAGTGGAATAGCTCGCCCATTTTGCAGCCAATCAATATTCCGATTCTTTGTAAGCTGCCAATCATTGGTCCAATGTTCTTCTCACAGACCATCATTATTTATCTGCTTTATGTAATTATCGTAGTCACTCAGATCGCACTCTTTAAGAGTAAGTGGGGACTACGTATGCGCTCGGTTGGTGAACTTCCAGTTGCAGCCGAAAGTGTCGGCATTGATGTAAATAAAGTTCGCTTCCGAAATGTAATCATTGCCGGTGCTATTGCCGGTTTCGGTGGTGCTTACTTTACGGTCGGCTCGGTAGGTGCCTTTAGTCGCGAGATGACTGCCGGCATGGGCTTTATTGCTTTAGCCGCTCTGATCTTTGGTCGCTGGACCCCACTTGGTGCGCTATCGGCTGCGCTCGTATTTGGGTTTGCTGATCAACTGCGAAGCGTACTTTCAATTGCTGGCACTCCTATTCCATCTGCATTCATGATGATGGTTCCTTACATTGCAACTATCGTCGCCGTCTCTGGCTTCGTTGGCCGAGTCCGCGCACCAGCAGCCGATGGAATTCCATACCAGCGTGGCGGTGCTCACTAATGTTGGAAATTGATTGGCAATTGCTAGAACAAACCGCAATTGCCGCAATGGAAAGTGCATATGCGCCTTATTCAAAATTTCCAGTCGGTGTAGCAGCCCTGGTCGATGACGGTCGCATTATTTCAGGCTGCAATGTTGAGAATGCCTCGTATGGTCTAACGCTTTGCGCTGAATGTGGCTTAGTTTCAAACTTAATTCTCTCCGGTGGTGGTCGACTAGTTGCATTCTTATGTGTAGATCTAAACAAGAATTACTTAATGCCATGTGGTCGTTGTCGTCAGCTGCTACAAGAACATGGCGGTAGTAAATTATTGATGAGGACCGACCAAGGCATTAAGCCATTAGCTGAACTATTACCTTGGGCATTTGGCCCAGAAGAGATGGAAAAACGCCTTGATTGAACCCTTTGCTGCCGTTGAAATTATTTCAGCCAAGCGCGACCGAAATGAATTAACCGATACTCAAATTGATTGGGTTGTTTCTGCTTATACCCGTGGCGTTGTAGCTGATGAACAAATGTCAGCGCTCTTAATGGCGATTTTGTTAAATGGCATGAATACTCGCGAAATAACGCGTTGGACAAATGCCATGATCAATAGTGGCGAGCGTATGAATTGGTCGAAGTTAGATCGGCCAACTGCAGATAAGCATTCAACTGGTGGTGTTGGCGACAAGATTACTTTGCCGCTGGCACCTCTAGTGGCTGCATGTGGCGGCGCAGTTCCGCAACTTTCAGGTCGCGGTCTTGGTCATACGGGTGGCACGCTAGATAAACTCGAATCTATTCCAGGTTGGCGAGCTGAATTAAGCAACGATGAGATGCTAAAAGTATTACAAGATTGCGGTGCTGTAATTTGTGCAGCAGGTGCGGGTTTAGCACCAGCAGATAAAAAACTTTATGCTCTGCGCGATGTAACGGCAACTGTTGAAGCTATTCCGTTAATCGCCTCATCAATTATGAGCAAGAAAATTGCTGAAGGTACCTCAGCGTTAGTTCTAGATGTTAAGACTGGCAGCGGCGCATTTATGAGTGATCCCAAAAAAGCAGCCGAACTTGCTCGCACTATGGTGGCCCTCGGTACTGCAGCCGGAGTTAAAACTCGCGCACTAGTTACCGCGATGGATGTACCTCTTGGTTTAACTGCCGGAAACGCTCTTGAAGTTCGTGAATCAGTTGAAGTCTTAGCCGGTGGCGGTCCAGCCGATGTGGTCGAACTGACAATTTTGCTCGCTCGAGAAATGATTGATGCTGCCGGTATCGTCGGTAAAGATCCGGCTGATGCGCTGCGCGATGGCAGCGCGATGGATCATTGGCGACGCATGATTAGCGCACAAGGTGGTAACCCGGATGCAGCGCTACCTGTTGCAAAAGAGAGCCATCAAATTCTGGCTACCAACAGTGGCACTATGACGACAATGGATGCCATGAAAGTTGGCGTAGCTGCATGGCGCTTAGGGGCTGGTCGTTCACGCCAAGGCGAGAAAGTGCAAGCCGGCGCTGGAGTCGAATTACATGCCAAGCCAGGGGATTACGTAAAACAAGGTGCGCCAATCATGACCTTGTTTACTGATGAACCAGCTCGCTTTGAGCGCGCGTTAGAGGTTTTAACTGGTGCTGTCATAATTGTTGAAGGCGGCATCGTTGATCGGCTGCCATTAGTACTAGAGCGGATTGAAGCATGAGTGATTTGTTAAAGCGCCCCACCCCAGAGCAAGTTAAGCGCCTGCCCAAAGCACTTTTGCACGATCACCTAGATGGTGGACTACGACCACAAACAATCATAGACATTGCCAATGAAATTGGTTACGACGCTTTGCCAACAAAAGATGCGGCTGAATTAGCGATTTGGTTCCGTGAATCATGTGATTCTGGTTCGTTAGTTCGATATTTAGAAACTTTCGGCCACACAATTGCCGTCATGCAACGTCGCGAAGACATTGTTCGGGTTGCTCGTGAATGTGCTCTTGATTTAGCGCGCGATGGTGTTGTTTATGCCGAAGTTCGTGGCGCTCCTGAGCTGTTTGTTGAAAAAGGATTATCCCTTTCACAAGTAATTGAAGCGACGCTAGAAGGTTATCGTTTAGGTGAAGCAGATGCTAAGAGTGAAGGTTTACAGATTCGAGTTGTGTCTTTGCTTTGTGGAATGCGCCAGAATAAGCGATCTCAAGAAGTAGCTGAATTAGTTGTCAAATATCGTGATCAAGGTGTAGTTGGCTTTGATATCGCAGGGCCAGAAGATGGTTTTCCACCAAGTGACCAGCTAGAAACTTTTGAATACTTACGCGGCGAAAATGCGCACTTCACAATTCATGCTGGTGAAGCTTATGGCCTGCCTTCGATTTGGGAAGCAATTCAACTTTGCGGCGCCGAGCGACTTGGTCATGGCGTTCGAATTATTGATGATGTCGATTTTTCTAGCGGGCAAGCCAAGTTAGGCCGTCTTGCTTCTTACGTGCGTGATCGTCGAGTTCCACTTGAAATGTGCCCAACTTCTAATTTACAAACTGGCGCTGCGGCTTCAATTAAGGAACATCCAATTGGTGCTCTAGCAAAGCTACGTTTTCGGGTAACTGTAAATACCGATAACCGATTGATGAGTGATACATCAATGACTCACGAGATGAATGAGTTAGTAAACGCTTTTGACTGGAATTTCCTAGATCTACAACGCGTCACGATAAATGCCCTAAAGAGCGCGTTTATTCCATTCGAAGAGCGCTTAGCGATCATTGAAACGGTCGTTAAACCAGCCTATTTGGCTGTTTCGGCTGAATAACTAATTACCGATTGGATGCCAGACGGTTTTGGCTTCCATGAAAGCCAAGATTCGACCAGGTTCGGAACTCTTAGTAAAAGTTGAAATTCGCTTTAAGTTTTCTACGCCAGCTTCTTTAACTGCACCATGTTGATCAACTGGCAGTCCCGAAATATCTAGGCCATCGATATCCATATGAGAAGCAAACCAAGGTGCTAATTCACTTTGTTGGCCAGAGAGAACATTTAAAACGCCATTAGGTAGATCACTGGTTGCCACGACTTCGGCGAAACTGATCGCCGAAAGGGGAGCTGTGCTAGAAGCCAACGCAACAGCGGTATTGCCCGAAACTAAAATTGGCGCGATAGCTGCTACGAAACCAAATAGCGGTTTATCAATTGGGGCAATTACGCCAACAACACCCAGTGGTTCAGGAACTGTGAAGTTATAGAACGGACCAGAAACTGGATTTGTTGAACCAGCAAGCGAAGGTAGCTTATCGCTCCAGCCGGCATACCAAACTAACAGATCAACTGAGTCACTAACTTCTTGCAGTGATTCCTTAGCCGAACTACCAGTTTGTAGCGAAATTTCTTGAGCGAATTGATCGCTGCGACCTTCGAGCATCTCGGCGATGCGATACATAATTTGCCCGCGGTTAAATGCAGTTGCTTTAGCCCAACTAGATTGCGCAGCGCGTGCTGCAACGACGGCGTCACGCAAATCTTTTCTTGATGCTAAGCAAGCATTAGCTAAGAACTCACCTTTGTTGCTAGTGATCTCATAAGAGCGACCAGATTCAGTGCGTGGGAAAGCACCATTGATATATAGCTTGTAAGTTTTCATAACTTCTAGGCGACCGCTCATTTTGCTGATCCCTTCAAGTAAGCGCTAAGGCCATGACGACCACCTTCGCGACCCCAACCAGATTCTTTATATCCACCAAATGGGCTAGCGGGATCAAATTTATTAAAGGTATTTGCCCAGATGACACCAGCGCGAAGTTGCTGCGTTGCCCAGAGAATATTTGAACCTTTCTCGCTCCAGATGCCGGCAGAGAGCCCAAATGGCGTGTTGTTGGCCTTTTCAATGGCCTCTGCGGGGGTGCGGAAGGTAAGAACCGATAGAACTGGACCAAAGATTTCTTCACGTGCGATGCGATGAGCTTGGGTGACACCTGTAAAAATAGTTGGCGCAAACCAGAAACCATTTTCCGGAAGTGCGCAATTAGAGCTCCAGCGACCAGCCCCTTCGGCTTCACCAGCAGCAGTTAACTCACGGATCTTTGCTAATTGTTCAGCTGAGTTGATTGCGCCTAAATCAGTGTTTTTATCTAGTGGATCACCGACCCGAATTTTATCCATACGGCGCTTTAGCTTTTCTAAAACTTCATCGGCAATACTCTCTTGCAGAATTAACCGCGAACCAGCACAGCAGACGTGACCTTGATTAAAGAAGATGCCATTAACTATTCCTTCAACGGTCTGGTCAATTGCCGCATCGCCAAAAACAATATTGGCACCTTTACCACCAAGTTCGAGAGTTAAAGATTTATTGGTTGGTGCAACAGCGCGAGCGATTAACTTACCAACTTCAGTTGAACCCGTAAATGCAATCTTGTCGATACCTGGATGGTTAACAATTGCTGAACCCGTACTGCCATCTCCAGTAACAATGTTTACAACACCATCTGGTAATCCGGCTTGCTGGCAAACTTGACCGAATAACAGCGCCGTTAGCGAAGTTGTTTCAGCTGGCTTTAAAACTACGGTGTTACCTGTTGCTAGTGCGGGTGCAACTTTCCAGGCCAACATAAGTAGGGGAAAGTTCCACGGAATAATTTGGCCAACCACACCATGTGGGGCAGTGGTTGTATCAACGCCGGCATATTCAAGTTTGTCAGCCCAGCCTGCGTGATAGAAGAAGTGAGCAGCTGATAGCGGAACGTCGACATCACGAGATTCGCGGATCGGCTTTCCATTATCTAGAGTTTCCAGGACAGCAAATTCGCGGGCACGTTCTTGCATAATTCGAGCAATTCGAAATAAGTATTTTCCACGTTCGCGGCCAGATAATTTTGACCAGCTCTTCTCGAAAGCGTTTCGCGCTGCTTTTACGGCCGCATCAACATCTGCAGCACTACCCAGTGAAATACTGCTTAGAACTTCTTCAGTAGCGGGATTAATAGTGTTGAAATGCTTTGAACCGTTGACCCATTTGCCGTTGATGAAATGGCCATATTCGGGATCGATTTTGACTACCGAACGGGATTCCGGCGCTGCTGCATATTCGAAGTTCATTTGATTAGCCTCGTTAGTCAATCGTTACGTAGTTAGGGCTAGCGTAATAGCCATCGGACATTTTCATACGTTGCATGAGTAGATCATTGAGCAAGGCGCTAGCACCAATGCGAAATAGTGAAGGGTTTAGCCATTCTGGGCCCGCAGTTTCATTTACTAGAACCAATTGCTTAATGGCATCTTTGGTTGTGCGAATTCCACCAGCAGGCTTAACGCCAATTCGTACTTTAGTTAGGTCATAAAAGTCACGAACAGCTTCGAGCATT
>RFRA01000050.1 GCA_009924725.1 Actinomycetota bacterium | reverse complement strand
CAAACAATTGCCATCGGTGATGGCGCCAATGACTTAGACATGATTGCTGCAGCCGGTCTAGGTATTGCTTTTAATGCGAAGCCCGCAGTGCGCGCAGCAGCCGATAGTTCACTCACTGCGCCTTATTTGGATTCAGTTCTCTACTTATTAGGTATTACCCGCGAAGACGTCGAAGCGGCAAATATTTAACTTATAAACGACAAGCGTGAATATCCGTTACCAAGATACCTCGCGCACCAATGGTCCAGAGATCATCCATCACTGCGTTGGTGTCCTGACGAGGCACCATCGCGCGCACTGCGACCCAATCAGCCTTTTGCAGTGGCGAGATAGTTGGCGACTCTAATCCTGGCGTCAGTTCGCACGCGCGGTCCAGAGCGCTTTTAGGAATATCGTAATCAAGCAATACATATTGACGGGCAGTTACAACTCCCTGAAGACGGCGCATAAGAATTTCAAGGCCATCTGCTTGGCTGGCGTTCTTGATCACTACCGCTTCACTCTTGAGAATTGGTTCACCGAAAATCTTCAACCCAGCTTGTCGCAAGGTATTTCCGGTACTGACGACATCGGCAATCACGTCGGCAACTCCGAGACGAACACTACTTTCTACGGCGCCATCAAGACGAACCACCTCTGCTGAGATTTTTAATTCTGTTAAGTGATTTGCAACCAAGCCAGGATAAGCAGTTGCAATACGCTTCCCCGCCAGATCGCTAATTTTCCAATCTCGATCAGCGCTTCCAGCAAATCTAAAAGTTGAGCCACCGAAACCCAAACTTAGGATTTCATTTGCCGGTGCACCTGAATCAATTAGCAAGTCACGACCAGTGATGCCGGCCTCTAATTCGCCAGATCCGACATAAATAGCGATATCGCGTGGACGCAAGTAATAAAACTCGACACCATTTTCTGGATCCAATAAAACTAAATCGCGCGCATCAACCCGTTGACGGTAACCAGCCTCTTTTAAAATGGCTATTGATGAATCAGCCAAGGAGCCCTTATTCGGAACGGCGATACGAATCATGGACTGCTCCTACAAGTAACGATAAACATCGGCGAGTGAAATTTTGCGAGCTAACATTAGAACCTGCAAGTGATAGAGCAGCTGACTGATTTCTTCGGCTAACGCCTCGTCGCCCTCATGTTCAGCAGCTAGCCAAACTTCACCAGCTTCCTCTAGAACTTTCTTGCCAATTGAATGAACTCCAGCGCTAACCGCAGCCACGGTGGCCGAGTCAGGTGACTGGGTTGCGACTTTCTCGGATAGTTCAGTAAAAAGCGATTCAAATGACTTCATAGGATCAGTTTACTTCAGGTGCTATAGATCGCGAGCCACTATTAATCACGTAACTAATTCTTAGCTGATTGGGCCTTTTCGCGCAGAATAGTGACCATCTGCGCTGGATTTGCGCTGTTAAACACCGCGCTGCCAGCAACGAAAGTATCGGCACCAGCCGCTGCTGCAGACTCAATTGTTTCGAGCGAGACACCACCGTCAACCTGCAGCCAAATTGCTTTAGCTCCAATTTCTTTGCGTGCTTGTGCGATCTTCGGTAGCTGATCAGTCATAAATTTCTGTCCACCGAAACCTGGTTCAACAGTCATGATCAGTAACATGTCGAGGTCATCTATAAACTGTAGGTATGGATCGAGTGAAGTCTTGGGCTTGAGTGCCAGAGACGCTCGAGCACCATTGCTGCGAATAGCTCTTAAGGTGCCTCGAATATCAGTTGTGGCTTCAGCATGAATTGTCACGCTGGCGCATCCAACTTCAGCATACTTTGGGGCAATCTGGTCAACTTCGGCAACCATTAAGTGCGCATCAACTGGCAACTTACTAACCGAAATAATTTCGGACGCATGCGCAAAATCGAAAGTAAAATTAGGAACAAATACATTATCCATAACATCAAGGTGTACCAGATCTGAGGTTGATGAAATTCGCTCGATCTCGGCGGCTAAATTAGAAAAATCAGCGTTCAGAATACTTGGTGTGATTCGGATCTGATGCGCCATGACTTAAGCCTAACTCGACTTCTGAAAGATCGTCATGAACATAGCATCCGTGTTATGTATCTGCGGCCAGAGCAAAAGCGAACCATCATCGTTTGCACTTACTAGATCAGCTGGGAGATATGGTCGCAGATCTACTTTTTGAAGTTCTGGATATTTTTTAAGAATTGCCGAGACTTGAAATTTAGTTTCAGCTAGATGTGGCGAACAGGTGACGTAGGCGAAAAAACCGCTCGGATTTAATACTGAGATTGCCGCACCGCTTAACTCCATTTGTAGATCAGTAAGGGTGCGAAGATCGGCAAGAGTACGGCGCCAGCGAACTTCCGGACGACGCCTTAGTGCGCCGAGCCCAGTACACGGCACATCTGCCAGGACGGCATCAAAAGTGCGACCAGTCTGAGCAATTTCACGACCATCGCTGACGATTACTTGGCCAAACTCGACTACTTGCGAAACTAAGTTGGCGCGCGGTTCGGAAATTTCATTTGCAGTGAATGTGTGATTGCCAAGAGCTGCGATGCTCGAAATAAGGGCGGCTTTACCGCCAGGTCCAGCACAAAGATCCAACCAGTCATGTGCGTTCTCGCAAACCGCAGCAAAAATTTCTGCAACCAATTGCGAACCTTCATCTTGAACGCCAGCACGACGATCTCTAATTGCAGGTATTGCTCCAGGAGATCCAGAAAGTCGAACACCAAATGGAGAATATTGCGTTGGCACTCCCCCGAGTTCTACTAACTCCGCTTGAGAAGATCGACCCGGCCAAGAAACTAGAGTTGGTTGAGCGGGAATATTATTCGCAATGAGAGCTGCTGTGACATCCGCTTCGCTCTTAAGTAAATCAAAATATGCCGAAACAATCCATTGTGGATGTGAATATTGAATCGAAAGCCGTTCGATCGGATCTTTGATTTCGGCAAGTGGAGCTAGCCACTCTTCAAGTGATTTCTTTAAGACCGCGCGAAGTAGAGCGTTTAAGAAGGAACCTTGCGCCTCGCCCAATCGTTTACGCGCAATATCTACCGAAGCTGAAACTGCGGCATGATCTGGTACGCGCATTTCATGTAACTGATGCAGCGCCATTCGACCAACGTCGATGACACCTGGATCTATTTGATCCCAAGGTCGATTGGAAACTTGAGCAAGAATCCAGTCATGGCGACCTTGCATTCTAAGTGTTCCGTAAAGTAGTTCAGTGGCAAAAGCTTTATCTCGATCGTCGAACTTGCTCGCAGTTAGGGCCTGCGGCAAGAGCAAATTTGAGTAGCCATCACTTCGATTAACTTCAGTGAGTAAGTCGAAAACTAGCAGTCGCACGGCATCTGGATTGGCGCGTTTATAGGTGCGCGGAACCGGCTTATTCAATGGTTTCCCCGACTGTGAAACGAGCACCGTTAGCCCACGCGGTAGCTGACATAGCCTTCTTACCAGCTGGAGTGACTTCAAGAAGTTCGACTGCGCTAGTGGAAGTGCCAACTAACACTGAGCCACTAAGCAGTGAGATCTCGCCAAGCGAAAGTGAATGTTCACTAACTCGCGCTTTGGAGATTCGCAAGACTTCGCCCCGAAATCTCGCAGTGGCTCCAGGGTTAGGTGCGAAACCAAGAATTCTATTCACAATGTTTTCTGCCGTTTCAGACCAATCAATTTGAGCCTCTGACTTGGTCAGTTTCGCTGCACTGGTAGCAAGTGAGTGATCTTGCGCGACTGGTTCAATGCCGTTTTCTATAGCACTCAATGTCTCACCGATAGCACTTGGCCCTAATTGCGCTAACTCATCGAGAAGTTCACCAGCTGTTGTGTTTGGCTTGATTGAGTGCTTGGTTTGCAGGTAGATCGGACCAGTATCCATTCCTGAATCAAGTTGGAAAACAGTTACCCCAGTTTCAGCCAAACCATTAATGATCGCTCGTTGAGCGGGCGCAGCACCTCGCAATTTTGGCAGCAGTGAGAAATGCAAATTAATGAAGCCGTGCTTAGGTTGAACCAGAATATAGTCGGGTAGCAAAAGGCCGTAGCCAATGGTGATTACGAGGTCAAAACTCTTTAACCTGTCATCAAAATCTGAAGCCTTTTTTGGACAGTAGAGTTCAATGCCATTGGACTTAGCCCAGTGCGACACTGCGGTCGGTGTTAGTTCGCGCCCTCTACCAACCTGATTGTCAGGGCGCGAAATTATCAGCGCCAGCTCATGTTTGGAATTTAGGAGATATTCCAGCGATGGAATCGCGACTTCAGGCGACGCGGCAACCGCAACTTTCACTAGTTTCCTAAACCATTAGTGAAATGTGGAGATACTTTAATTACTGGTGAAGTACCGTTTGCGACCGCGGACCCGAACCATTCTGATTCACGAATCTCTTTCATAGCCAGCTTGCGATCGGCGGTTGCTAATCGGTCAATAAAAACTATGCCATCCAAATGATCGGTCTCGTGCTGGATCGCCCGTGCTAGAAACTCACTACCTTCGACGGTAATTGGATCGCCGTGCATGTTAAAGCCTTTGGCAACAACGCGCATGGCTCGAGGAGTTGAGTAACGTAAATCAGGAAAACTCAAGCAGCCTTCTTCGCCATCTTGAATTTCGTCACTTAAATTTAAAGTTGGATTAATCAGGTGGCCAAGTTCTTCGTCTACATCCCATACAAATACCCGTAACGAAACTCCGATTTGAGGGGCGGCCAAGCCAGCCCCTGGAGCGGCGAGCATCGTCTCAGTCAGGTCAGCGACCAAAGTGCGTAACTCTTTATCGAAGTCGACAACACTCACCGCTGGAGTGAGCAGCACTGGATCTCCGAAAAGACGGATTGGTTGAATTGACATAGCGGCAATCCTATCAACTCAGTTAGCCTAATCGAGCGAGAAAGGATTTACGCGATAAGCCAACAGTGGTTTTTTCGAGATCGCTCGCCGCTTATTTATCTCGCGTAATAAGGCGACCAGTTCTAGTTGTTGATTTGGATCAATTAACAGCGTCAGCTTGCCTTCAACGCTACCTGTTGGACCATAAATTCTTAACGTTTTGGGAGCTCTGTCTTCTTCTCTGGCACTTTCTAACGCATTCCTAAGTCTTACGAGTTCAGTCGTATCTGCGAATACTAGAACAGCCCCAGATATCGGTGGAAGTTGCAGTGCGATTCGTTGCTCAATCTCTCGTTTCGAAATTGTGGCTGGATTCCAGGTTGTTAACGCACTTGTAATAGGTGATCCATCATCACTTACCAGCGCGATCACTCCGACATCGCTAATCAAGGCACCGGCGGCAAAAAAGTTGGAGTAGGCGCGTTCGACCCCATTTGTAGAACTAGAACTTAAGAATCGATCCACCTGCAATACCACGACTGCGGAATATCCAATTTCGGCAATTGGTTCCACGCCTGGGGTTGAGATTACTACCGCCGGATCACTACTAATAGCATACCGCGGATCACTTGCCGTTGATTGAATTACCACTTGATTTGGAAACGACCTACCAATCTCTTCTGCAAATCGCTCGATGCCACGGCCGGTAAGGAAAACTCTGGCCTCGCCACACCAACCGCATTTCCAGTTCTGATATCTCTTGCTACACAGAACACAGGTCGGTTCGGTTTTCGCACTACTTTTACTTAACTTGCCACCACATTCACAGATTGCAATATTGCGACATTTAGCGCAACTAATTGCAGTCGCATAACCTTTAGCTGGAACTAGGAATAGAACCGGGCCAGTTGCGATAGCTTTTCGCACTAGTTGGTAAATTTTGCTCGGAATTAATTCACCATTACTGCTTGATTGCGCAACAACTGAAATCTTCTCACGTTTTGCTTGATATTTAATTTCTTTTTTATCTATATCTATCGCAACATCCAGGCTAGGAACATAACCAGTGAAGTGCAACTCTAAATTGGAAAGTTTTGAGCGTATCCATGCGACCTCACGAGTATTCCAATAAGGTGCTCGTCGCTCGTAATAATGTTCGCTATTCTCTTGATGTAGATAAATCTCAGAGAGTCCGGGAATCGGGGCAAGAATAGCGCCGCGCATCCCGATTACTACGTTGGCAGCACCAAGTGAAGCCATGAGGAAATTGCGGTAACGATCGGCCCGCGGCAAGTTTGAATCAAGCGAGATGAAATCAACACCCTGGGCAGCCAAAGCCAGGGCCAAATAAGTTAGATCACGTGCGGTCGGGACAATAATCAACTTTACGCCGCTTGATTTGTGCGTTAAAAACAATGAACACAACGCGGTGATTGGATCAATTTTTGGGGGCAATAGATGAAACGTAGCGGTGGCTTCTGTTTTAGGAGTTGCTGGTGTTGCCAGGACCGACACGTCCTTTTCTGCACTCGCTACCCGAGGCGGAATCGCGCTTCGAATTACATCGTAGGGTGCGCCACCCCAAAAACTCGCCGTCAATGAAATTAACTCAATTGTCTCGGCACTTGCAACGGGATACTCCCCCAGTAACTTATAAATTGATTTCATTTCTCGGGCATCTGATGTCAATGCGGTGCGATCAATAACTAGTCCTTCAAGATGTTTATCTTTAAACGGAACTTGGACGCGTGAACCAATGCTTATTTGAGAACTGAGTTTCTCTGGAATTAGATAAGAAAAAGGTTCCGTTAAAGTTGGGATTGCAGAATCCACCCAGACTGATGCGACCGGTAAATCATTAGCCGCTGGTCCAGCCGGCTGCGAAGCGCGTTGCATCTTTAGTTTTAACGGTCGCAGCATGAGCAGAAGTCTATGAGATGAAGGTTGTACCGCGGCCTTTACTTGATTGCGGCTTGGAGAGCAGCAGCTCGATCAGTCTTCTCCCAAGTAAATTCGGCAAGCTCGCGCCCAAAGTGTCCGTAGGCGCTGGTGAGTGAATAAATGGGACGCAATAGATCGAGATCACGAATGATCGCAGCAGGGCGCAGATCAAAAACTGAGAGAACTGCATCTTGAATTCTAGAAACCGACACCTTTTCGGTTCCAAAAGTTTCAATGAAGAGACCTACTGGTTGCGCTTTTCCAATCGCATACGCAACCTGGACTTCGCATCTAGAGGCGAGACCGGCGGACACAATATTCTTGGCTACCCAACGCATCGCGTAGGCCGCAGAGCGGTCAACTTTTGAGGGATCTTTTCCACTAAATGCACCGCCACCATGACGAGCCATGCCGCCGTAAGTATCAACAATAATCTTGCGACCAGTTAGACCGGCATCTCCCATAGGTCCGCCGATTACGAATCGGCCAGTTGGGTTAATCAAAGTGCGCAGATCACTCTTAGGTAAATCAACATCGGCAAGTACTGGATTAATCACTAGCTCAATGATTTCTGGAGTTAACTTCTTAGCTACATCAACATCAGCGCTATGTTGAGATGAGATAACAATCGTATTTAGCGCAATTGCTTTATCGCCGTCGTATTCAATGGTTACTTGAGTTTTTCCATCTGGGCGTAAATAAGCTAACTCACCAGATTTACGAACTGCAGAAAGTCGTTGAGCTAATCGGTGTGCTAATG
>RFRA01000049.1 GCA_009924725.1 Actinomycetota bacterium | reverse complement strand
GAAAATAGCGAAATTACTAGGTTGTGCGACAACCAGAAAATAGCAAAGCCAATAAATTGGGTGCCAATCAAGATCTGCAATTGGTGATCTAACTTGAATCGCTTTAGAGCTGGGCCACCGAACCAACGGCCAATACCCATTCCGGTTCCGAGAGCCACAATGCAGACCGTGCTGATTGCAGCTGTTGAGCCAACTCGCTCGCGCAATAAAGCTGCGGCCCAGAAAGTCGTGGCGAATTCGCTCGAGATACAAGCAACAAAACCAATCCAAGCTAACCAAAATTGTAGTGATAACTTGCCGCGTTGTGGACCATCAAGATCTGGCACATGTTCTTCAGCACCTTTTTCGCGGCCGAAAATATAGAGAATTAACGAAAGTGGTGCAGCAAGTAGCAGGCCATAACGCCAACTAATTGAAGTACCGGCAAGAGTGCCCACAAATAAAGTTCCTATTACATAGCCAGCCGAGCCAATTGAGTTCGATTGCGGTAGTGCAATTGCGGCATCTTCTTTGTAGTGATGCGAAATTCCGGTCACCATATTGTTAATGACAAATGAGGTGCCGATGCCACCCAATAAGGTTGCTAGCAAAGTTAATTGAACTGGTGGGCAGTAAACAAACATCACGATACCTGCGGCAAATAGCCCTAGCCCTAACCAAGCTGCACGAGAACGGCCAAATCTATGTACAACGCGTGAATTAAGCGCACCAGCGATAATCGAAGCAACGCCCATGGCAGTGCCGTGTAAACCAGCAACCGTAAGTGAGGTGCCTTGATCTTCGCGTAGTAGTGGTTGGGCGGGGCCGAAACCGCCAAGATAAAAATTAACTAAAGCGATTTGTGCCGAGATAGTCCAGAAAATACGGTCGCGCTGAAAAGCCATTTTAAAGAGCAGCTACTACGTAATCGATACAAGCCGTTAAAGCTTTAACATCACTTGGATCAATTGCTGGGAACATGCCGACGCGTAACTGGTTCTTGCCAAGTTTGCGATATGGCTCGGTGTCAACAATGCCGTTAGCACGAAGCGCTGCAGCTACCGCCATTGCATCAATTGATTCATCAAAGTTTATGGTTGCAACAACTTTAGAACGCATTGCTGGGTCAGTCACAAATGGAGTGGTGTAAGAAGTTTTTTCAGCCCAGTCATAGATGTGAGCAGCTGATTCAGCGCTCCGGCCAGCAGCAAAACTTAAGCCACCGTTCTCATTCATCCAATTAATTTGATCTGCCAGCATCATCAAGGTAACTAGCGCTGGTGTGTTGTATGTCTGATCTAAACGTGAGTTCTCAATCGCAATTCCCAGGTCAAAGAAAGCTGGCACCCAACGGCCGCTAGCTTTAATTTTTTCAGCGCGAGCAATCGCTGCTGGGCTCATCAGTGCAATCCAGAGACCGCCATCGGAAGCAAATGATTTTTGAGGTGCGAAGTAATATGTGTCGAATTCTTTAGCCTCAACAGTTAACCCACCTGCAGCGCTGGTTGCATCTACTAGAACTAGCGCGCCATCGGTGCCCGCTGGGCGAATGATTGGCATTGAAACGCCAGTGCTGGTTTCATTATGTGCTTGTGCATAAACATCGATTCCGGCTTCAGCCACGTTTGCTGGGTGCGAGCCTGGCTCAGCTTTAATAACTGTTGGCTCACCAAGGAATGGCGCCTCTTTTGCGGCTGCGGCAAACTTAGATGAGAACTCACCAAAAACTAAGTGTTGTGAGCGTTCTTCGATTAAACCGAATGTGGCAATGTCCCAAAATGCAGTTGAGCCACCGTTGCCAAGAACAACTTCGTAGCCTTCAGGAAGTGCGAATAGTGAAGAAAGACCTTCGCGCACATTCTTAACTACGTTCTTGACTGGTTTCTGTCGATGCGATGTTCCTAAAATTTTCGTGCCACTAGCAACGAGTGCATCTAGTGTGGCTGGACGAATTTTTGAAGGACCGCAACCAAAACGACCATCAACGGGCTTAATATCTGCAGGTATTTTAATTTCGCTCACCGGCATAGCCTAAGGGTAGTAGCGGTTTAACACCCAATTATTTGTTGTGGCATCTAACTCATAACGCAAGCGATCGTGCAATCGTGAGTAGCGACCTTGCCAAAATTCAATGTTCTTAGGCATGACACGATAGCCACCCCAATTCGGTGGCAGTGGAACCTCAGTGCCTTCTGGCCATTTTTGCGCAGCGCCTTGCCAGCGTTGTTCCAATTCTTCGCGTGAAGCAAGCGGCGCTGATTGATGGCTAGCCCAAGCGCCAATTTGGCTGTTCCAAGGTCTGGTTGAAAAGTATTCAGCCGACTCGGTTTGCGAAATCTTTTCTGCAATTCCACTTATTGAAACTTGGCGTTCCATTGGAAACCAAGGAAAGAGCAGTGTCACTTGCGGATTAACTTCCATGGCATGACTTTTGCGTGATGAATAGTTGGTAAAGAAAGTAAAACCACCTTCGGAAACATCTTTTAATAAAACGGTGCGCGTAGAAATATCGCCATCTCCACCAAGAGTTGAAAGGACCATTGCATTCGCTTCGACAATAATTGGGTTGGCGCGAGCTTCGGTAAGCCAAGCCATGAAAGCGGCAAATGGATCAGCTGGCAAAGTCGCTAATCCAGCCTCGCCATATGAGCGGCGCATTGCGGCTATCTCGTTACGAGTAAGTGAATTCTCCATAGCTGTATCTAACGTCACTTTCGCCAAGTAAGCATCTTTAGCCCACTTGGTAGAAAGCACCCCCGCCTAAGGGGCAGAATTACCCCATAAGAGTGGTTCACAAAGTGAGCCCAGTCCCAAGGGAGTTCAAAATGTCTGATGATTTCAAGCCAGGTCTTGAAGGTGTAATTGCATTCGAATCAGAGATTGCTGAACCCGATAAAGAAGGTAGCGCGCTTCGCTACCGCGGTGTTGATATTGATGACCTAGTTGGTCGAGTAACTTTTGGAAACGTGTGGGGCCTGCTAGTTGATGACTTATTCAACCCAGGTCTACCGAACGCAGAGCCATTCCCACTACCAGTTCACTCAGGTGATGTGCGCGTAGATGTGCAATCTGCAATTGCAATGTTGGCACCAGCTTGGGGGTTTAAGCCACTTCTAGATATCTCTGATGAAGAAGCTCGCAGCAACTTAGCGCGCACATCAGTGATGGTGCTTTCTTACTTGGCACAAGCTGCTCGCGGAATTGTTGGCCCACCTGTTCCAGAATCTGAAATTGATAAAGCACATACTGTGGTTGAGCGAATGATGATTCGCTGGCGCGGCGAGCCAGACCCACTTCATGTTCGTGCCATCGATGCTTACTTTGTATCTGCAGCAGAACACGGAATGAACGCATCAACATTTACTTCGCGCGTAATTGCATCAACCGGCGCCGATGTTTGTGCGGCAATTTCTGGCGCAATCGGTGCGATGTCTGGCCCACTTCACGGTGGTGCACCAGCACGCGTGCTAACCATGATTGAAGATGTTGAAAAATCTGGCAACGCCGAAACTTATGTAAAAGGTTTGCTTGATCGCAAAGAGCGCTTAATGGGATTCGGTCACCGCGTTTATCGCGCCGAAGATCCACGTGCTCGCACATTGCGTCGTACTGCAAAAGAACTTAACGCGCCTCGTTACGCAGTTGCTGAAGCTCTTGAGCAAGCTGCACTTAAGGAACTACGCGAGCGTCAACCAGATCGTGTTCTAGAAACAAACGTTGAGTTCTGGGCCGCAATCGTGCTCGACTTCGCTGAAGTTCCAGCACCGCTATTTACCTCAATGTTTACTGCAGCCCGCACTGCAGGCTGGTCTGCACACATTCTTGAGCAGAAGCGCACGGGGCGTTTGATTCGACCTTCAGCTCGCTATGTTGGAAAACCACCACGTCGCCCAGAAGATGTTGCTGGCTGGGATCACACAGTCGGAATGATTCACAACTAATAAATTGAAGATTGCATTTGCTGGCGACAGCATTACAGCTTCTGGAAATTGGGCTGCAGCGATTGATTTTGCAGAAGTGTCCAACTTTGCAGTTTCAGGTGATTCAACCGATGCGTTACTTGAGATGATTCCAAAAATTGCTGAATTCAAGCCTGACATAGTTTCAGTTTTAATTGGCACCAACGATTTTGGAAATACGTTGTTAAATCGTGAGGGAACCGATGTTGGTGCACGTGTGTTAGCAATTGTTAATGAGTTTAAGAAGCAATTGCCACAAGCCAAAATTCTTCTTCACACAATCCTGCCGCGAGGCATAGAAGATTCAGGTGTTGATCTACGCAATCGAGTGATCGATGCCAACGAGTACCTAAAGTTAAATAAACCAAGCGATATTGAATTTTTGGATTTGTGGGCACATTTTGTCGCTCCTGATGGGCTATCGCTGGCAGATCAGTATGTAATGGCCGATGAGCCAATCTTAAAACTACATTTAAATGAAAATGGTTACCGAGAATGGATAACTGTTTTGTTACCAATTCTGCAACGCATGGTAAACGCCAAATAATTGCGCTGCTTCTGTTAGCCTTTGCAGATTATGTCGGATTACAAATTTATTGCTGGTGACAAAAAATGGTGGCGGCAGGCCGTCGTTTATCAGATCTACCCACGTAGTTTTGCTGACTTAAATGGCGATGGCATCGGTGATTTAGCCGGCATGATCGATCGGGTCCCATACCTGAAATCATTAAGTATTGATGCAGTTTGGCTCAGCCCGTTTTATCCATCTGAATTAGCCGATGGTGGTTATGACGTTGCTGACTACCGCAATGTTGATCCACGCATTGGCACCCTGGAAGAATTCGATAAATTAATTGAAGAGCTGCACAAAGTTAATATTCGTGTTTTCGTAGACATTGTTCCAAACCATTCCTCTGATCAGCACGAATGGTTCCAGGCTGCGCTAAAAGCTGGCCGCGGTTCGCCAGAACGCGATCGATATATTTTCCATGATGGTATCGGTGAAAATGGCGATATCCGCCCTTCCGAATTAGTAAGCCACTTCGGCCCAACTGGTTGGACTCGCGTCACTGAACCAGATGGCACACCGGGGCAGTGGTATTTACATTTATTCGCACCCGAACAACCTGATTTCAATTGGGATAATCAAGAAGTGCGTGATGACTTTATTAAAACGTTGCGCTTCTGGTCAGATCGTGGCGTTGATGGTTTCCGCATCGATGTGGCGCATGCGCTAACTAAAGATTTCTCTGATGGTTTACCTGCCCGCAGCACCATGGATATTGATCCAACCAAGCCCGACGGTAGCGATCCGCTCTTTGATCGCGATGAAGTTCATGAGATTTATCGACAGTGGCGCAAAGTATTTAATGAATACAACCCACCACGCGTTGCAGTTGCTGAAGCAAGTGCGCCTGCGCACCGTCTAGGTGCATATGCGAGTGAAGAAACACTTGGTCAAGCATTTAATTTTGATTTATTGCATGCGGATTGGAATACCAAACGCTTTAAGCACTTAATTAGCAACAGCATGAAGCGTGCTGAAAAATCTGGTTCGTCAAATACCTGGGTGCTTTCAAATCACGACGTGGTTCGCCACCCAACTCGTTATGGATTGCCAGATAAAACTGATCTAGTTAAGTGGTACATCTCGGAAGGAAAATCGGCACCCCTTGATGCCAAGCAAGGTATTGACCGTGCTCGCGCATCAACCATGTTGATTTTGGCGCTACCTGGTTCGACCTATCTTTATCAAGGCGAAGAGCTTGGTTTGTTTGAAGTAGCCGATACACCTCGCGAAGCAATGCAAGATCCGCAATGGTTTAGAAATCCAGGCAAAGCTCGTAGCCGCGATGGCTGCCGGATTCCACTGCCGTGGGCAACTAACCAATCTGCTTTAGGTGGCTCCTCTTTTGGTTTTGGCCCGGGTGGTTCGCACTTGCCAATGCCAGCTGATTTTGGAAAATATTCCGTTGCCGCCAATGAAGCTGATACTAACTCGGTACTAAATCTTTATCGCACAGCCATTGGAATGCGTAAAGGGTTGCAATGTGCCGAAGAAATTAAATTTATCTTCAATTGGAATCGCAGCGTTTTGCACTTTGCGCGACCAAATGGGTGGCAATCATTTACTAACTTCGGGAAATCACCAGTAAAACTTCCGAAAGGCAAAGTTTTACTGAGCAGTCAGCCGCTAGTTGGTAACCAAGTACCGGGTGAAACAACAGTTTGGTTACAGGCTTAACCCTTAACCGCGCCGCCAGTTAGACCGTTAGTGATGTACTTCTGTAGCGATACGAAAATAATAATGATCGGCAGAGAAGACATTACGGCGCCAGCTGCAAACATCGCCCATTGCTTTGTCCAAGGATCGGCCAAAAGCGACTGAAGCCCGACAGCAACGGTGTATTGCTGATTAGTATTGAAAACGATTGATGCCAAAACATAATCACCAAACGTTCCAATAAATGAGAGCAGTGCCATAACGGCAAGCACGGGTGCCACTAAGCGCAGAATAATCTTGTAGAAGATTTGAGTATGCGTAGCACCATCAATCTTGGCTGCTTCGTCAAGCTCTTTCGGGATCGTGTTAAAGAAGCCGTACATTAAATATGTGCCGCCACCTAGTGAGCCACCAAGATAAACCAAGATCAAACCAGCTTTAGTACCTAAACCAATGGCTGGAACGTAATCAGTTAACTTACTTAGAATTCCGAAAACCGCAGTTAACCCTAGGATTGAAGGGAACATTTGGATCAGAATAAGTGCAAGCAAACCCGGACGACGTCCCTTAAAGCGCAGACGTGAGAATGCAAATGCTGCTAGCGCGCTAATGAATACGCTAATTACGGCGGTTGCGCCAGCAAGGATTAAAGTATTTTTCATCCAAGTCACAAATGGGTAATCAGTTGAAGTCAGCAAGTCTTTGTAATTGCCTAAATAAAATGAACGAAACAGCGTGAAGTTTTCGATATTTCCCATTTTAGTAAGTGAAGTTGAAAGAATATAAACCAGCGGAAATGTAGCAAATACGATTACCACAAGTCCGACTATATGTTTCCAGCCAACTTGAGTGAACCAACGGATAAATCCGCCGCGCTTTGCTTTTGGATGACGAGTCTGCAGAGTGGTCATTGTGTTAACTCCTCTAATCCCTTGGTTCGTTTAAAGCTAAAGAATGAAATCGAGCCAATCAGCATAAAGATAAGTACTGAGAACGCACTTGCTAATCCGTAATCGGCACCGATAGAACCGCTAAATGCAATTCGGTAAACGAAAGTAATCAGAATGTCTGTGGCACCTACAGTTACCTTTAACGACTGATCCAAGAACGGACCACCACCCGTTAGCAAATAAATTGCGCCGAAGTTATTGAAGTTATACGCAAACGAGGCAATTAGTAGCGGAGCCAGGGAAACCAAAAGTAGCGGCAACTTAATCAATCTAATGATCTTCCAAGCTGATGCACCATCAATGCTGGCAGCCTCAGTTAAATCATTTGGAATAGCCTGGAGGGCACCAGTACAGATCAAGAACATGTATGGGAAGCCGAGCCATAGGTTTACAAGGAGCACTGCCGCTCGTGCGGCACCTTGTTGTTCGAACCATTGGATTTTGTTATCACCCATA
>RFRA01000048.1 GCA_009924725.1 Actinomycetota bacterium | reverse complement strand
TTCGCGAGTATGCCCGCAACTTCAATGTAGTTCCGGTATCTCGCAAATTGTTAGCCGATGGCGAAACTCCGCTAGCGGTCTATCGCAAACTTGGCGCTAATCGGCCAGCGACTTTTCTTTTGGAGTCCGCTGAACATGGTGGCGCATGGTCACGTTATTCATTTATTGGGATAAATTGCGAAGCAACTTTGACTGCCGAAAATGGTTTAGCAACTTGGTTAGGTAAACCACCCGCAGGTGCACCAACTGGTATCGATCCATTGGTAGCACTTCGACTTAGTGCTAATCACTTGAAATCGCCAAAAATTGCCGGGCTGCCTCCACTAACTGGGGGACTAGTTGGCTACCTTGGCTATGACAGCGTGCGCAGATTAGAAAGATTGCCAAATTTGGCGATCGATGATTTACAAATTCCAGAATTAGCTTTTATGTTAACAACCGATCTTGCCGTACTTGACCACAGCGATGGCACGATTACCTTGATTGCAAATGCGATCAATTGGGATGGCAGTGATGAACGTGTTGATGAGGCTTATCACGCAGCTGTGGCACGTTTAGACCAAATGGCAAAAGACTTAGAATCGCCACTTCCCGGATATCTCTCAGAGTTAAGCAGACCGACAACTGGTGTGATCACTTCTACTATTTCAAGCCCAGAGTTTCTAGCTAAAGTTGCTGCGATCAAAGAAGAGATTTTGGCGGGTGAAGCATTCCAAGTTGTTCTCTCACAGCGTTTTGAGATTGAGTGTAATGCTGAACCAATTGATGTCTACCGCATGCTGCGCTTACATAACCCAAGTCCGTATATGTATTTGTTCCATTTTGCCGATGGTATTTCGGTGGTTGGTTCTAGCCCTGAAGCTCTAGTCAAAGTTACCGATGGCGAAGTAATGGTGCATCCAATTGCAGGCACTCGTAAACGCTCTGATTCTCCCGAAGAAGATGCTCGCTTAGCGAATGAATTATTAGCAGATCCGAAAGAGCGAGCTGAACATTTGATGTTGGTTGATCTAGGACGCAATGACTTAGGTCGAATCTGTGCAGCGGGCAGCGTTGAAGTCGTAGATTTCATGCATATTGAACGCTATTCACACGTAATGCATATTGTCTCTACCGTAACTGGAAAACTAGCCAGTGATGCTCTGCCAGTTGATGCTCTCTTTGCAACTTTTCCAGCCGGCACCTTATCTGGCGCTCCTAAGCCCCGGGCCATGGAAATCATCGAAGAGTTAGAACCAACTAGACGCGGTCTTTATGGTGGGGCAATTGGATATTTAGATTTCACTGGAAATATCGATACCTGCATCGCAATTCGTACTGCGTTGATCAAAGATGGCAAAGCTTATGTGCAAGCAGGTGCTGGAGTCGTAGCTGATTCAGATGCGGAATCTGAAAATCAGGAGTGCCACAACAAAGCAGCTGCAGTGTTAGGTGCAATTAGCGCCGCAAATGATTTGGTAAGCAAATGAATCGTGCCCTCGAAATAACTATCTCAGCGGTTATCGTGGTCGCACTTACATTGATGCTAAGTCGCTCATTGAAGTTATCGACGAGATATGAGCGCAAGCCACACAAGCTCTCTGACTGGAATGCGCAAGATCAGGGAATCGACCCAACTCTAGATAGCGAGTCTGATCGATGAGCGTTCTCGATGAAATTATCGCTGGCGTTAAAGAAGATTTAGCAGAGCGCAAAATTCCGCGAAGCGAAATTGAAGCTGCAGCTTACGGGGCAGCGCCAGTAATTGATTGCTTGCCAATCATGCGCGCGCAAGAGATGGCGGTGATCGCCGAAGTTAAGCGTTCATCACCAAGTAAGGGTGTGCTAGCAAGCATTGCCGATCCTGCAGCACTTGCTGAGCAATACCAAGAAGCTGGTGCCAGTGCGATTAGCGTTCTAACTGAACGACGTAGATTTAGTGGTTCATTGGCTGATCTTGATGCAGTTCGTAAACGAGTTACGTTGCCTATTTTGCGAAAAGATTTTATGGTCGATGAATATCAATTCTTCGAAGCCAGAGCACACGGCGCAGACCTGGTTCTGCTGATTGTGGCCGGCCTTAGCGATAGCCAACTACATGAATTTGCAGCGCTAACCAATGAATTAGGAATGCGGGCACTCGTTGAGGTTCACACTCATCAAGAATTAGAACGCGCTCTAGAAATTAAACCTGAACTAGTTGGAATTAACTCCCGAAACCTCAAGACGTTAGAAGTTGATCCGAAGGCCTTTGCCGAGCTCTTGCCCGAGCTTCCGGCTGAGTTAATTCGGGTTGCTGAATCAGGAATTTCCCAGCGTAGCGATGTGGAATTTGCCCAGAAATATGGTGCGAATGCGATTTTGGTAGGCGAGGCCTTGGTCAAAGCGGGCGATCCCAATTTGGCGATGCGCGACCTATTGGGCCAAAGGTGGGCTTACTCCATGTTAGATTCGAAATTGGTTATCGATGGCCTTGGCCATTTTGGTCCTTACGGTGGCCGTTTCGTACCCGAAGCTTTGATTGGCGCACTCGAAGAACTAGAAGCCGCGCATTCTTCAGCGCTGGAAGATCCGATTTTTCAGGCAGAGCTGGCCGAACTGCATCGCACCTATAGCGGTCGCCCAAGCATTATTACCGAAGCCAAGCGTTTTGCCGAGCATGCCGGTGGTGCGCGCATAATTTTAAAGCGCGAAGATTTAAATCACACAGGTAGCCACAAGATAAATAATGTTTTGGGGCAAGCCTTGCTGACCAAGCGCATGGGCAAATCTCGCATCATTGCCGAAACTGGTGCGGGGCAGCATGGCGTCGCATCCGCAACTGCCGCAGCACTAATGGGTCTCGAGTGCGTGGTTTATATGGGCGAAGAAGATACCAAGCGCCAATCGCTAAATGTGGCACGTATGAAATTGTTAGGTGCCCAGGTTGTGCCGGTTACCTCCGGTTCACGCACGCTAAAGGATGCAATTAATGAAGCGATGCGCGATTGGGTTACCAATGTTGAAAATACCCATTACTTATTAGGCACGGTTGCCGGGCCGCATCCATTTCCTACGATGGTGCGCGACTTTCATAAAATTATTGGCGAAGAAGCCCGAGCTCAAGTAATTGAGTTAACTGGAAAACTTCCTGATGCAGTTCTTGCTTGCGTTGGTGGTGGCTCAAATGCAATTGGAATTTTCCATGATTTCATAAAAGATACAGATGTACGTTTAATTGGTCTTGAAGCAGGTGGCGATGGTGTCGAGACAGGTCGGCACGCGGCAACAATAAGTGGTGGAACACGTGGCGTTCTTCACGGAACTCGCTCATATGTTTTACAAGATGAAAATGGTCAGACGATCGAATCACATTCGATTTCAGCGGGTTTGGATTACCCAGGCGTTGGCCCAGAACACGCATATCTTCACGATATCGGCCGTGCTGAATATCGCGCGATAACTGATGCGCAAGCAATGGCGGCCTTTGCGCTACTTTGCAAAACCGAGGGAATTATTCCAGCAATTGAAACTGCACACGCGCTTGCCGGTGCGCTACAAGTTGGAAATGAATTGGGCCCCGACGCAACGCTCCTAATTAATCTTTCTGGTCGCGGCGATAAAGATGTGCAGACAGCAGCTGACTACTTTGGAATTCCACTTTAGTGAGCACCAATACGGCCCTTGATCAACTCTTTGTTAAAACTCGTGCTGAAAATCGCGCAGCTTTAATCGCTTACATTCCAGCTGGTTTTCCCTCACAAGCCGGTTGTCATAAAGTGATTGAAACACTGGCTAAAGCTGGGGTAGATGCGATTGAAATTGGATATCCATATAGCGACCCAGTTATGGATGGCCCAACTATCCAAGCCGCAGCAACACAAGCGTTGGAAAATGGAACTGGCGTAACTGAAGTTTTTGCAGCACTCAAACATGCAACTGACCAAGGTGTGGCTGCAGTAGTAATGACTTACTGGAACCCAATTGAAAAATATGGTGTCGCAAAATTTGCCCAGGCGATTGCCGACAACGGTGGTTCTGGGGTTATCACGCCCGATCTAACCATTGAAGAATCTGATGAATGGCGGACTGCGGTTGATACCAGTTCGATCAATCCAATTTATGTTGTCGCACCGAGCACCAAGCCAGAACGCTTAGTCAAAGTCACTGACCAATGTGGTGGATTTATTTATGCCGCTAGTTTGATGGGCGTAACTGGCACTCGGTCAGGGATTTCAAGTGGTGCCGGTGAATTAGTGGCGCGCCTGCGCAAAGTTAGCAATAAGCCAATCAGTGTTGGCCTTGGTGTCTCTAATCGCGAACAAGCCAAAGAAGTTGCTGCATTTGCAGATGGGGTAATTGTTGGTTCGGCATTTATTAAAGCAATTCAAGATGCGCCCGATGAAGCGAGCGGATTAGCTGCCGTTTCGCATTTGGCTACCGAATTAGCTAAAGGAGTTCGTGAAGCAAGATGATTTTTAAGCTAGTTGAAAAGTTTGCGCTAGGTAAATATGGCAAATGGTTTGGCCTTTTGAGTCGGTTAACTTTGGGTGGCGTGCTGCTTGCTGCAGGCTGGTTGAAAATTTTTACACCTGCCAAATCTCAAATGGCAGTTCGCGCTTATGAAGTACTGCCAATCTCATTGGCTAATTTCCTTGGCATATTTTTACCTTGGTTTGAAGTTGGGTTAGGAATTCTCTTGATCTTGGGAATCGCGGTACGGCTCTCAGCTTTCTTGGGTGGCGCACTGATGGTTGTCTTTATCGCAGCAATTTCTCAGGCTTGGGCGCGTGGCCTCTCGATAGATTGCGGATGTTTCGGCGGTGGCGGCACTGTGGCTCCCGGTGAGACGAAGTATTTGAGCGAAATCTTGCGTGATGCTGGCTTAGCGTTGTTAGCTTTATATTTATTTCGCTACCCTTTGACTCGCTTTGCCGCAGAAAAAATAACGAAATCGAAGGAGATTCAGTAAATGGCAACTAGTTCATCTGGTGGAGATAAGTTCACTCGCAATTTGGTAATCGGAATGGTTGCTCTAGTTGTTGTTGTTGGCGCTTCGTTCTCATACTTCGGTTCAAAAGGTTCGACAACCGCGGCAATTCCATCGAGTGTTTCCAAGGCCGATGGTTACGGAATTGTCTTTAATGCAGATGTTCCTAATGTGCCAACAGTTGATGTTTATGAAGATTTTCAGTGCCCAGTTTGTGCCCGCTTTGAGGCGATCAACGGAATTACGTTAGAGAAAGCGATTCAAGAGAAGAAAGCTAAAGTTGTTTATCACGTGCTTTCCTTCCTCGGCACCGAATCGATCTTGGCAGCTAATGCAGCAGCTTGTGCTTCCGATGAGGATAAGTTCTTAGCTTTCCACAAAGCTTTCTATGCCAATCAACCAGCCGAGAATGCTGGTGCAATTAATGCCACATTCTTAAAGAGCATTGGTGCTGCAGTCGGAATTGACTCAGCTAAATTCGCAGCTTGCGTTGATAATGGCGGATATTCTGAATGGGTAAGAAATGTTGCTGAAGCTGGT
This sequence comes from Actinomycetota bacterium, assembly GCA_009924725.1. Classification (GTDB taxonomy): domain Bacteria; phylum Actinomycetota; class Actinomycetes; order Nanopelagicales; family Nanopelagicaceae; genus Planktophila. The sequence goes on along the minus strand of RFRA01000048.1, from coordinate 2,087 downwards.
GCTAAGGCAAACGTTAATTCGACACCAACGGTAAAGGTGAACGGTAAAGAGCTTGACCGTAATACCGAATACTTCAATGTTGAGGCTTTCGCTAAAGCTATTGCAGGCTAGCTAATGCTCTCTTCAATTCCAACGCCAAGTAACTCGGCGATCGGAATTGGACCTCTTACTGTTCATTACTATGCGCTTTGCATAATTGTTGGTGTTGCTGCTGCTATCTGGCTAGGCAATAAGCGATACCGCGTATTAGCAAATAACAGCGAAGCGTCAATTGGCGTGGTTGCAGATGTGGCGATTTACGCGGTACCTGCCGGCATCATCGGTGGTCGCATTTATCATGTAATCACATCACCCGCGCCATACTTTGGTGAAAATGGTAATCCGATCGATGCGCTAAAGATCTATGAAGGCGGCTTGGGCATCTGGGGCGCAATCTCATTAGGTGCTCTGGCTGCATGGTTTGCCTATCGCAAGCGGACAATAGGTTTAGAGCTTCCAAGTTTTCGATTATTCCTAGATGCGCTAGCACCAGGAATTTTGATTGCGCAAGCAATTGGACGAATTGGAAATTGGTTTAATGGCAATTTGGTGCTTGCTAATTGCGGCGCTATTAATTTGGCTGAGGCCAAAACTAAAGGCGGGCCAGAGTTTTGCCATTTATGTGTTGCTCTATTGTGTGGGCAGATTTGCCATCGAGTCGCTACGGATTGATGAAGCGAATAAAGTTTTGGGGTTGAGGATCAATTTATGGACAGCGCTAATCGTTGGACTTTCTGCCGCTTTCGCAGCGCTTCGTTTCGCACGGCCTAAATCAGATCAGATCGGGTAGTATCTAAATATGGCATTAGAGGATGTTTACCAAAGAAATTTACATCACCGCACTCATCGTGCTGGCTGGTTACGTGCTGCCGTACTTGGCGCAAACGATGGTTTAGTTTCCACTGCCTCGCTAATGATTGGCGTTGCTGCGGCGCGAGTAAGCGATAGTTTCTTAATTACTGCAGGCGTTGCTGGAATTTCAGCAGGCGCGATGTCTATGGCAGTAGGTGAGTACGTTTCAGTGCGCGCGCAAAATGATGTTGAAGAATCTGATCGCTTACTTGAAATTGAACATTTAGCCGCAGATCCCGAAGGCGAATTTCTTGAACTAGTTGAAATCTATGTTCACCGTGGTCTTACGCCAGAGCTAGCTCGCGAAGTTGTTGCACAAATGCATGCCAAGGATCCGCTTGAAGCACATTTACGTGATGAGCTAGGTCAATTTGAAAGCACTAAAGCGCGGCCAGTTCAAGCAGCTATTGCATCGGCGCTAAGTTTCACGCTAGGTGGCCTGATTCCATTTGTGGGAGCTTTCGCTCCGACTGCCGGTGCGGTCGCGGTAAGCATTGTGGGCTTCACGTTAATTGGACTATTAGCTACTGGCCTAATCAGTGCTCGCTCTTCAGGGGCAGCAGTTCTGAAACCAACTTTGCGGGTCATGATCGGTGGCTGCCTCGGCATGGCAATCACTGCGGGCATCGGCCATTTTGCTCACCTGAGCGGTATCTAACTCGCTAGTAGGTGTCATTTCTTAATCAGGCAGGGTGTAGATCACATCCAATTAGCCAAATTTTTATCAGATTCGGCTTACCTTTCTACGCCCTAGATTGCTACCCTTCTCTATCGATCAGGCGATGAGTAAAAGTTAAGACCAGGGCCAAAGTTGTCCCGTGAATTAAGCGGCACAAGACAACTAGTAGCAAAGGAACTGGCGACAACCTAATGGCAATCCCAAAAGAGTTTCCACCAGCACAAGGTCTTTATGACCCAGCTAACGAGCATGATGCATGCGGCGTTGCAATGGTTGCTACTCTAAATAAAGTTGCCACTCATGAAATTGTTGCTCAAGCCCTAACCGCTCTTCGTAATCTTGAACATCGCGGTGCATCAGGAGCCGAACCAGATAGTGGTGACGGCGCCGGAATCTTAATTCGTGTGCCTGATGAGTTTTATCAGGCGGTTTCTGGATTTAAATTACCTGCTGCCGGAAGTTATGCGACAGGTATTGCTTTTGTCGGTCAGAGTTTTGATTTCCGAAATGAAATTGC
>RFRA01000047.1 GCA_009924725.1 Actinomycetota bacterium | reverse complement strand
CACCACTTCTAGATTCAGTTCGCCGTGTAGCCCTAGTAACTGACAAAACAGTTCCACTTCGTTTGGAATTTACTAACGGCTCGCTATCACTTGAAGCTGGCGCCGGCGAAGAAGCTCAAGCAACCGAATCAATCGAAATTTATTTAACTGGCGAAGATATCTCAATCGCGTTCAACCCAGTTTTCTTAGCTGATGGTTTAAACGCAGTCGGAACTCCGTATGTACAAATTTCCTTTACCGGTTCTAATAAGCCAGCGATCTTGATGGGCCGCACCACACAAGGTGGCGCAGCAATTGAAAACTATCGCTACTTGTTAATGCCAATGCGTTATGCCTCTTAAGTAAATTTATTTAAGCGATAGATATTCAAGATGCGCATCACAAAGCTAGCGCTTAAAGATTTTAGGTCTTATCAAAACTTAGAACTAAATCTTCAACCTGGCGTTAATACATTTATTGGCGATAACGGCAGTGGCAAAACAAATATCGCCGAGTCATTAATTTATTTAAGCTTCTTGTCTTCACATCGCGTTGCCAATAACCAACCACTAATTTCACTCGGCGCCAACCAAGCAATTATTCGTGCTGAAATTGAACGAGATGACCGCACCCTGCAAATAGATTTAGAAATAAACGTCAGTAAAGCTAACCGAGCCCGCATTAATCAAAACCCAACTCGCAGCCAGCGAGAAATTCTCGGCGCTTGCCAAATAGTTTATTTCTCACCCGAGGACTTAGATCTCGTTCGCGGAGACCCAGGGAACCGAAGGGATTTTTTAGACCGACTATTAATCACTCGCAGTCCACGTTTAGCTGGGGTTATTGCCGATTATGAACGTGTTGTAAAACAACGAAATACACTTCTTAAAACTAGGTCTAATAGTGCCACCCTGCAACCATGGAGTGAACAACTAATAAACATTGGCGCTAATTTAACAGCTGAGCGAATCGCGCTAGTTGCTGCGCTAAATCCGTTTGTTGCTGAGAACTACCGCAACCTAAATGAGGTCAAACCAGCGAGCATTTCGTATAAATCCAGCTCTGAAGGCTTAACTAGCGAAGCGGTCAATAACATCACAGTGTTAACTAACCGGCTAGAAGAAGTCCAATATCAAGAGATTGAACGTGGAACTACTTTAATTGGGCCACACCGCGATGACCTAACTTTAACAATTGGTGATTTTCCAGCCAAAGGATATGCCAGCCACGGTGAATCTTGGTCGATGGCAATCTCGTTACGTATCGGTTCTTTTAATCTATTAAAAAAAGAAGGCTCCGACCCTATTTTAATTTTAGATGATGTATTCGCCGAGCTAGATACTTCGCGCAGGTTGCAATTAGTTGCTGCAACAAAAATGGCAGAGCAAACAATTATTACCGCAGCAGTTGAAAGTGATTTGCCTGCCGATTTAAGCAGTACGAAATTTTATGTGACACCTGGCCAAGTAAAGGCAGGTAAGTAAATGTCGAAACGAGATCTAGCTAAAGATCTATTTAGCTCTTATAAAACTGGTTATATTAAAAAACCGAAACCTATACGTGAAGTGAATCTAAACCCAACCGACCCGCAATTAATTAGTGATGTATTAAAAAATTTAATTCAAGATCGTGAATGGCAAAGCGGAATTGCGGAAGGAAACTTATTCGCTAACTGGGAAAGTATTGTTGGCGCTGAAATTGCCGAGCACACCGAACCAATTGCAATCCTTGAAGGTGTTTTAACAATCAGAACTTCTTCAACTGCATGGGCAACCCAATTAAATTTAATTAGCAACGATGTTTTAGCTTCACTCCAAGCCAGCGCACCCGGAGCTTTAGTTGAAAAACTCTCGATAATCGGCCCCCAGGGCCCAACCTGGAAGCGGGGCCTGCGAACAATCCGCGGTGCCCGCGGACCTCGCGATACTTTCGGTTAAATCGCCAATAAAGGGTGATTTTCGCCTTTTTCCAATAGGAACCCTAAATGGGTAGTTAAAGATCGCTTAAAACCTACCCACAGGGCGAATAACGGCTAGATCTACATCGCTTTTACCACTAGGATTAAGGCTATTAGCAACGGGATTTATCCCTAGCCGCCCCTCAGGGCGATTTTACAGCCAGGCACTTGAGGAATATGAAGGAGCTTTACCAGTGGTCGAAAAGTCGGGCAATTACGACGCCAGCGCGATCACCGTCCTTGAGGGGCTTGAGGCGGTTCGCAAACGCCCCGGTATGTATATCGGATCCACCGGCGAGCGCGGCCTCCACCACCTGGTTTATGAGGTTGTAGATAACTCAGTCGATGAAGCTTTAGCTGGAGTTTGTACTGAAATTAATGTCACTTTAATGGCCGATGGTAGCGTGAAAGTAATTGATAACGGGCGCGGAATTCCAGTTGATATGCATCCAGTCGAAAAGAAACCAGCCCTTGAAGTTGTTTTAACAGTTCTGCACGCCGGCGGAAAATTCGGCGATGGTGGTTACTCAGTATCTGGCGGACTACACGGCGTTGGTATTTCAGTTGTAAACGCACTCAGCACCGATTTAGCTGTAACAGTTTTACGTGATGGGTTCACCTGGACCCAATCTTATAAATTAGGAGTTCCAACTGCGCCAGTTGCTAAAGGTGCGGCCGCAACAACAACCGGAACTACAGTTCAGTTCTGGCCGTCGGTTGAAATTTTTGACACCACTGATTTCTCATTTGAAATTTTATCTACCCGTTTTCGCGAAATGGCATTTTTAAATCGCGGTCTAACTATTACCTTGACTGATGATCGCGCCGGACATGTTGATGAAAAAGGCGAGCAACTGCGAGTAGTTTATAAATTTGACGGTGGTATTGCTGATTTTGTTAAACATTTAAATACCACTCGCGGCGAAACCCATAAATCAATTATTTTTATTGAGAACGAAGATAAAAAAGCACGTATGTCACTAGAAATCGCAATGCAATGGAATGCCGGTTTCTCGGAGTCAGTTTATACTTTTGCAAATACCATTAATACCCACGAGGGTGGCGCACACGAAGAAGGCTTCCGAACTGCTCTTACTTCCATCGTAAATAAATTTGGCGAAGATCAAGGATTTATTAAAAAGAAAGAAGATCGCTTAACTGGTGACGATGTGCGCGAAGGTTTAACTGCCATCGTCTCAATTAAATTAGCTGAGCCACAATTTGAAGGTCAAACTAAAACTAAACTCGGAAACACTGAAGCTAAATCATTTACCCAAAAGTGCGTAAACGAGGCTTTAACTACTTGGTTTGAGCAAAACCCAGCCGAAGGTAAGGAAATTGTTCGCAAGAGTATTGATGCCGCAGCAGCACGTGTTGCTGCTCGCAAAGCGCGCGACCTGTCTCGTAGCCGCAAAGGTTTATTAGAAGGCCGCGGTATGCCTGGCAAGTTAGCGGATTGCCAATGGACTGACCCAGAAAAGTGCGAGCTTTATATTGTCGAAGGTGACTCTGCAGGTGGTTCAACTAAAGGTGGTCGCGACTCGCGCAACCAAGCAGTTCTACCAATCCGTGGAAAGATTCTAAATGTCGAAAAAGCTCGTATTGATCGGGTGCTACAAAACAATGAAGTGCAAGCGTTAATTACCGCACTCGGCACCGGAATTCATGACGACTTTGATGTGGCTAACTTGCGGTACCACAAAATTATTTTGATGGCTGATGCCGATGTTGACGGTCAACATATCCGTACTCTTTTACTAACTTTACTTTTCCGTTTTATGAAACCTCTTATTGAAGGCGGTTTTGTTTACTTAGCCCAACCACCCCTTTACAAATTAAAATGGGGTGGCAAAGAGCCGGTTCAATATGCATTCTCTGATCGTGAACGAGATGGAATGATTAAGATCGGCATCGATGCCGGTAAGCGTCTGCCAAAAGAAGACGGCATTCAACGCTTCAAAGGTTTAGGCGAAATGCCAGCTAAAGAACTTTGGGACACCACCATGGATCCTGAACATCGCGTTTTAATCAAAGTAACTCTCGATGATGCAGCCGCCGCGGATGATTTGTTCTCAGTCTTAATGGGTGAGGATGTTGAACCGCGTCGCTCATTTATTCAACGCAACGCCAAAGACGTTAGATTTTTGGATATTTAAATGGATGAGATAAGAAAAGACTACGACCGTCAAGAATCCGTCGACCTACAGGTCGAAATGGCGCGTTCATATTTAGATTATGCAATGTCGGTCATTGTTGGCCGTGCCCTGCCTGATATCCGCGATGGTTTAAAGCCAGTTCATCGCCGCGTTCTGTACGCAATGTATGACGCTGGTTATCGCCCAGATAAGGGCTACTACAAGTCCTCTCGTATCGTCGGTGATGTAATGGGTAATTACCACCCACACGGTGACACCGCTATTTACGACGCAGTTGTTCGATTAGCTCAACACTGGTCACTCCGTTATCCATTAGTAGATGGCAACGGAAACTTTGGTTCACCAGGTAACGATCCTGCCGCGGCTATGCGTTATACCGAAGCACGCCTTTCCCATATCGCTATGGAAATGATGCGCGATATTGATGAAGATACGGTTGATTTTTCACCTAACTACGATGGTCGTTCACAAGAACCAAATGTTTTACCCTCACGCTTTCCAAACTTACTAGTTAATGGAAGCGCCGGTATCGCTGTTGGCATGGCCACAAATATTCCGCCACACAACTTGCGCGAAATTGGCGAAGGTGTGGCCTGGGCGCTGGCTCACCCAGAAGCGAAATCTGATGAACTTCTAGAACAACTAATGAAAATTGTTAAAGGCCCAGACTTTCCAACCAAAGCTTTAATTGTCGGTCGCACCGGAATTGAATCGGCATATCGCACCGGTCGCGGTTCAATTACGATGCGCGCGGTTGTTCAAGTCGAAGAAATTAATAAGCGCACCTGCTTAGTGGTAACCGAACTTCCTTACCAAGTTAACCCAGATAATTTAGCTTTGAAAATCGCCGAACTTGTTAAAGATGGAAAAATTAAAGGCATCGCCGACGTGCGCGACGAAGGCAACGAGCGCCTAGGCCAACGTCTAGTAATTGTTTTACAAAACGCGGCTATTCCAAAAGTTGTTTTGAATAACCTATACAAGCAGACTCAACTTCAAGACACTTTCGGCGCCAATATGTTGGCACTTGTTGACGGTGTTCCGCGCACACTTCGTCTTGATGAATTCATTAAGTACTACATTGATCATCAAGTAGAGGTAATTGTTCGCCGAACCAAATATCGCTTAGTTGAAAAAGAGCGACGCGCACATATCTTGCAAGGGTATCTAAAGGCACTAGATGCGCTGGATGCAGTCATTGCCTTGATTCGTGCTTCGACCACACCTGAAGAAGCCCGCACTGGTTTAATGAAATTACTTGATGTTGATGAAATTCAAGCTAACGCAATTCTTGATATGCAGTTGCGTCGCATCGCCGCCCTTGAGCGCCAGAAGATCAATGATGAGTACGACACTTTGATGGCTGAAATAATTGAGTTAAATGCAATTTTAATCAGCCCAGAAAAACAGCGCGAAATTATTGCAACCGAGTTAGCTGAAGTTGTTGCTAAATTCGGCGATGATCGCCGTTCTCAAATTGTGGCCAGTGAAGGTGACTTCTCAGCCGAAGATTTAATTCCAGATCAAGATGTCGTTGTGACAATTACACGTGGTGGTTATGCCAAGCGCACTATGGCCGATTTATATCGTTCTCAACGTCGTGGTGGTCGCGGAGTTAAAGGCGCTTCACTTAAACAAGACGATGTAGTCGATCATTTCTTTGTTGCCTCAACTCACGATTGGTTATTGTTCTTTACCAATCAAGGTCGGGTTTATCGCGCGAAAGTTCATGAACTACCTGATGCTGGTCGCGATGCCCGCGGTCAACATGTTGCTAACTTGTTGGCATTTAAACCAGAGGAAACCATCGCGCAAGTTCTCTCAATTAAAGATTACCTTGCTGCACCTCACTTAGTTCTAGCAACTAAAGCCGGTTTAATTAAAAAGAGCGCACTGATTGAATATGACTCACCACGCGCTGGTGGCTTAATCGCAATTGCACTAAAGGGTGACGACGAAGTGGTTAGCGCTGCTCTGGTTGATGCTGGCGATGAACTATTACTAGTATCTAAAAAAGCTATGTCGGTTCGTTTTGCAGTCGATGATGAATCACTTCGCCCAATGGGTCGATCAACAAGCGGTGTAATTGGCATGAAATTCCGCGCAGATGATGAACTATTAACAATGGCGCGCATTACTGCCCAACATGCCGGCGACACTTTTGTATTCACTGCAACTGATGGTGGTTACGGCAAAAAGACACCGCTCGATGAATATCGCCTACAAGGCCGCGGCGGTATCGGAATTAAAGCCGCCAAGATCGACGAAAATTCTCGTGGCTCTCTAGTTAGCGCACTCGTTCTACGCAACGAAGATGAAATCTTGGCCATCACATCAGGTGGCACTGTTATGCGCACACCAGCGGCTGAAGTCCGCCAAACCGGTCGTGACTCTATGGGGGTTCGCCTAGTCAACCTTGACGAAGGCACCCAACTCTTATCCGTAACTTGTAACCCCGAGGAATCAGGGGCGACTTCTCCAGCCGAACCTGCTTAGATACGCACGAGTTTTGGTTAAGTGGCGACTTCGGGGTAACCTTTGGCGCTTACCGCAGATAAATCCATTATTTGCGGGCCTATAGCTCAGCCTGGTTAGAGCGCTTCCCTGATAAGGAAGAGGTCGATGGTTCGAGTCCATCTAGGCCCACCCCCCGCTCAACACGGGGACCTAGCTCAATTGGTAGAGCACCGCCTTTGCAAGGCGGGGGTTAGGGGTTCGATTCCCCTGGTCTCCACTCAAGTAACTCTTTTACGCACCTATTTATAAATACGAAAAGGAAAAATAAAATGACAACAGCAACACTGCACACAACTATGGGCGACATTGTTGTTGAACTTTTTCCTGATCATGCACCAAAGACAGTTGCAAACTTTGTAGAACTTGCAACCGGTGCTCGCGAATGGGTTGACCCACGCACTGGTGAAAAATCAACTGCCAATCTTTACGACGGCACAGTTTTCCACCGCGTTATTGATGGTTTCATGATTCAAGGTGGAGATCCACTAGGTCAAGGCACTGGCGGCCCAGGTTACAAGTTTGCTGATGAATTCCACGGCGAATTAACTTTTGATCGTCCATATATCCTAGCGATGGCTAATTCAGGTCCAGGAACCAACGGTTCACAATTCTTTATCACTGTTGCACCAACTACTTGGTTAAATCGCAAGCACAGCATCTTTGGTGAAGTTAAAGATGCCACAAGTCAAGCGGTTGTAGATGCAATTGCTACCACAAAGACTGGTGCGCAAGATCGCCCAGTTACTCCAATTAAAATTAATTCAATAACTGTCGCTTAATTTATTTTGCCTTGTTAAATAAACGCACTGCAACTAATGCGTTAATTTTAATTATTTGTGCTGCTTATTTGGCGCAACAATTAATTCCTGATTTACAACTTCAATTGCTTTTGCCTGGCCGAGATTATTTGCAATACAGTAACGAGTGGTATCGATTAATTACTGTCGCATTAACTCACGGTGGATTAATGCATCT
>RFRA01000046.1 GCA_009924725.1 Actinomycetota bacterium | reverse complement strand
ACAACCCGATGGCCCAAGCAGTGCGAAGAATGATCCTTCGGGAATTATCAATGAAAGATCATCGACGGCAGTGAAATCACCATAACTCTTAGTTAATCGAGTTAAGCGAAGATCACCTTTAGCTGAAATAGATTCCTTGGTCACCTAATTGCCCTAGTTGCCTTGAGCTTGTTGGAATGCTTCAGCCCAAGCTGATTCTTCAGCTGGAGTTAGTGAGCGGAATACATTTAGCTTCTTTGACATGGCTTCGTCTGGGAAAATGTATGAACTATTTGCAAGTTCAGGAGCGATCTTTTCCATCTCGGCTTGAGCACCCTTAACAGGGCACACGTAATTTACGTAAGCCGCTACTTCAGCTGCTACTGCTGGTTCGTAGTAGTAGTTAATCAGCTTCTCAGCATTAGCTTTTGCTTCTGCGCCAACTGGAGTTGGGATAATGAAGTTATCGCCTGAGATAGTTCCGCCTGATTCTGGAATTGCGAAATCAAACTTGCCTTCGTTTTCAGAAGCCAAGATGAACATATCGCCGGACCAGCCAATTACAGCAGTGGCATCGCCTGAAGTTAAATCTTCAGCGTATTCATTGCCCTTTACGCCACGGATCCAGCCATCAGAAATCTTGCCGGCCATGAAATCAACGGCGTTCATAAATTGATCTTCGGTAACAGTCTGCAGATTTACACCTTGGGAAAGCAAAATGATTCCGATGGTGTCGCGCATTTCCGAGAGAACAACAATCTTGCCTTTGTTCTGTGGTGCAAAGAGTTCATCGAGAGTACGAATACCCTTTGGATTTGTCTTCGTGTTCCAACCGAAACCGGCCATGATGCCTTGCCAGGTTAGAGTTGATTCGCGCTTTGGATCAAATGAAGGTGACGCAAGTGAATCAAGAATATTTACTTTGTTTGGAATATTTGCGGTGTCGTACTTCTGCGCATAACCCAAACGAATCCAACGAGCTGCCATCCAGTCAGTTGGAGTTACTAAGTCATAACCAATATCTTCATTGAGCTTTAGTTGCGCTTGTACTTTGCCGTAGAACTCATCGTTATCGTTGTAATCTTCAAAATACTTTGTTGCGATGCCACTTTCAGCGCTAAATGCTTCAAGCGTTGGATACTTTTTACTCTCGGAATCAAAATCTAAATAAAGTGGCCAGTTTGCCCAACGAATTGTGTTGGCGTCTCCGCCACCTGCGCTATCAGACCCGCCTGATCCGCATGCTGCCAAAAGTCCGGCCGCACCAACTGCGCCAGTACCTGCGATTAGTCCACGACGAGTCACTTGCGAATTAATTATCGCGCGAGCCTCGGGTGAGAGATCCTTTTTAGCAACCTTCTTAGACATTGACTTACTCCTTCGCAGGTCGTGCAAGTTTGGGGTTATCAGGCCTTCTTCTTGTTAGTGGGTGGATGGCTAACTCAACGAGCGTAATTATGGACTATTACGCGCCGAGATTCGACATTACATGCTTAATTCGAGTGTAATCTTCAAAACCATAACTAGATAGATCTTTGCCATAGCCCGAACGCTTAAAGCCACCGTGCGGCATTTCAGCCACGATCGGAATATGGGTATTGATCCAGACGCAGCCGAAATCGAAGGCGCGAGATAAGCGCATCGCGCGGCCGTGATCCTTGGTCCAGATACTCGAAGCCAGGCCGTAATCAACCCCGTTGGCTAGGGAAATCGCTTCTTCTTCGGTGGCAAACTTCTGAATCGTAATGACTGGCCCGAAAATTTCGTTCTGGATCATCTCGTCATCTTGCTTGAGATCGGCAATCACAGTCGGTGCGAAGAAGTAGCCCGGCTGCTCAAGTTGCTTACCACCTGCGACGATCTTGGCATGGGTCGGAGTGCGATCGACAAAGCCTTTTACGCGAGCTAACTGGTTGGCGTTATTTAGTGGGCCAACTAACGCATCGCTATCTGGCATGCCGACGGCAATGTTATTTGTGGCTTGATCTGCCAACTTCGCAACCATTGCATCATAAACACCAGCCTGAACCAAAACTCGAGTCGCTGCAGTGCAATCTTGCCCAGAGTTAAAGAAGCCAGCAACTGCGATTCCTTCTGCTGCGGCATCAAGGTCAGCATCATCGAAAACAACTACTGGTGCTTTACCACCGAGTTCAAGATGTACGCGCTTTAGTTGTGATGAAGCAGCAGCTGCAACTTCGGTACCTGCGCGCACTGAGCCCGTAATTGAAACCATGACTGGAGTTGCGTGATCAACTAACAATTTTCCAGTTTCGCGTTCGCCACAAATTACATTGAAAACACCAGCTGGTAAGAATTCACTCATTACTTGGGCCATGAATAAAGTTGAAGCCGGCGTTGTATCACTTGGCTTTAACACAACTGTGTTACCTGCGGCAATCGCGGGTGCCCATTTCCAAACTGCCATCATCATTGGATAGTTCCACGGAGTTACTTGCGCACAAACCCCAATTGGCTCGCGACGGATAAATGAAGTCATGCCACGCATATATTCGCCAGCTGACTTGCCTTCAAGGTTACGAGCAGCACCTGCAAAGAAACGAATTTGGTCAATCATCGGCGGAACTTCTTCGGAAGTTGTTACTGCAATTGGTTTACCAGTGTTGCGGCATTCAATCGCAATAATTTCTTCAGCCCGAGCTTCAAGTGCATCAGCAATTTTTAGTAAAGCACGCTGACGCTCTGACGGAGTCGAATCGCGCCAAGTTACAAAGGCATCGGATGCTGCTTTCATTGCAGCATCTACATCAGCAGCATTTGATTTCGGCGCAGTCGCATAGACCTCACCAGTTGCCGGATTAATTAGTTCAGTAACTTCACCTGATGAGCTAGGGACTGATTTGCCATTAATGAAATTGAGTAGTTGTTCCATGCCGCCTAGCCTATGACTTTTGCCTTTTATTTGGCTAGTTCGGCGGCAGCCAATTGGCCACAGGCCCCATCAATTTCGCGGCCGCGAGTATCACGCACTGTTGTTGGCACACCATAACTTTCTAAGACCCGCACAAACTCAAGTTCATCTTCATGGCGCGATGCGGTCCATTTCGAACCAGGGGTTGGGTTTAACGGAATCAGATTAACGTGGGCGTTGCGGTTCTTAAGTAAGCGGCCCAATAGATCTGCTCGCCAAGCTTGGTCATTAATATCTCGAATTAGCGCATATTCAATCGAATAGCGACGCCCAGTCTTTTTTTCGTAATCATCGGCAGCGGCTAAAACTTCACGCACTTTATAGCGCGAGTTAATTGGTACTAAGGAATCTCGCAGCTCATCATCAGGAGTATGTAGCGAAATTGCTAGCGTCACATTTAGGTCTTCGGCCATTAACTTTTCAATTCCATTTACTAGACCAACTGTCGAAACTGTCACCGAGCGAGCGCTGATGCCCAGGCCGTTTGGATTCTCGTCAGTTATATTTCGCAGGGTGCGGGACACTGCGTTGTAATTTGCAAGTGGTTCGCCCATACCCATGAAAACAATATTTGATAAACGGGTTGGCCCACCTGGAAGTTCACCGTTTGCGCAGGTGCGCGCAGCAGCCACAATCTGCTCGGTAATTTCGCCGGCCGATAAGTTACGAGTTAAGCCAGCTTGGCCGGTGGCACAAAACGGACAGTTCATGCCGCAACCTGCTTGCGATGAAATACAAACAGTTGTGCGATCGGTGTAACGCATCAAAACTGATTCAACTAAAACGCCATCATGTAATTTCCAGAGATCTTTACGGGTCATGCCGTTATCGCAAGTAACTGTACGCACCAGTGAAATCAGCGACGGCGTTAACGCATCAGCCAACGCCTGACGTGAATCAGCCGGAATATCAGTCCAGGTAGTTGGGTCATGCGCTAAATGTGAAAAGTAGTGAGTTGCTACTTGATTGGCGCGATACCCAGGGAAACCAAGCTCAGTTGCCCAAGCTTTACGATCTGCTGGCGCTAAATCCGCTAAGTGCTTCGGGGCTTTCTTGCGCTGAACAGGTTCGTCAAAAACTAACTTTATCTCGCTCATTTATAGATACCGCTGAACTAACTCAAGTGCCATCCAAAGTGCTGGGGCCGAAAGAAGCACCGAATCAAGGCGATCAAGAATTCCACCATGACCTGGCAACAATGAACCCATATCTTTCAAATGTAGATCACGCTTCATGGCACTTTCAATCAAATCGCCACTTGTTGCAGTGAACACAATCAGTACGCCAACAATTGCCCCGATATGCCAATGAATATCCAACACGTAATTAAACATAAGGGCGCCACCGAGCATTGTAAAAATTAGTGACCCAGCTAAACCCTCCCAAGATTTCTTGGGACTAATCGTTGGTGCCATTGGATGTTTGCCGATTAACACGCCAACGAAATATCCAAATGTGTCATTGCAGCCAACCAAAATCACAAAAGTCATAATTTGCTCTAAACCATTTGACTCATTGCCAAGCAAGATCAAGAAGCCAGCTAAGAATGGTAAGTAAACCAAAACTAAAGTTGTTGCTGTCGCTCTTGCTACAAAACCTTCCGGGCCGTTGCGCAATAAACTAATTAGCAAGATAGGTAACGCAACAGCAGTAGCTACAGCTAAACCTTCGACGCCGTCGACCCACGTTGCAGCGGATAAACCAATAGCGGCAGCGGTAAGAGCGTTAATCGAGATATTCGTCTTTGCCGCCGCGAATGCTCTAGAGATTTCGCGAATTCCAAGACAAACCGCCAACGTAACCAGGGCCGCAAAAAAGATTGGCTCGAAAGCGAGTGATGCCCAGACAATTGCGACCAACGAAAGCGAAACCAAAATTGACGGACCCAGCTTGCGCCCGGCCCGACGATTTATAGCATCGTTAATCGAATGGAGATCGTCCATGGGGTTACAAACTCCTTAGACCTCGAGGAGTTCGGCCTCCTTGTGCTTTAACAACTCATCGATCATGGTGGTGTGATCACCAGTTAATTTCTCAAGTTCTTTTTCGGCACGAGTTAAATCATCTTTACCGATCTCACCATCTTTTTCCGCCTTTTCAAGCGCTTCTTTAGCGGCGCGACGAATATTGCGGATCGAAATTTTGGCATCTTCGCCTTTAGTCTTAACAACCTTTACATATTCCTTGCGACGTTCTTCAGTTAACTGCGGAAAGTTAACGCGAATAACCACGCCATCATTGCCTGGGTTAACACCTAAATCTGATTCACGAATCGCCTTTTCAATACTGGCCATAGCGCCTTTATCAAATGGTGAAACGATTGCCATACGGGCTTCAGGAACTTGGATTGAAGCTAATTGGGAAAGCGCGGTGTAGGTACCGTAGTAATCAACCATGATTTTGTTGAACAGGGCAGGGTTGGCACGACCGGTGCGAATGCTCGCGAAATCTTCCTTAGCGACAGTTACCGCTTTATCCATCTTGCTGCTCGCATCTCCGAGCGTTGCTGCTACATCTGCCATTTAGTTTTCCGCCTAACTTAGTGATCATCGCTTATGCGACGATCGTGCCAATCGCTTCGCCACGCACAGCGCGCGCAATATTTCCATTTGTCATTAAATCAAAGATCACAATCGGCAAGTTATTTTCGCGACAAAGGGCAAATGCTGCAGCATCCGCCACTGCAAGTGACTTACTCAAAACTTCATCATAAGAAATCGAGTCATACTTGGTTGCTTTTGGATCTTTCTTTGGATCGGCAGAATAAACGCCATCGACGCCACTCTTTGCCAGCAACAAGGCTTCGGCACCAATTTCAAGTGCGCGTTGCGCTGAAACTGTATCGGTTGTGAAGAATGGCATTCCAGCACCTGCACCGAAAATAACTACGCGACCTTTTTCTAAGTGACGAATGGCGCGAAGTGGAATATAAGGTTCGGCAACTTGGCCCATAGTGATCGCGGTTTGCACGCGAGTTGCGATGCCCTCTTTTTCCAGGAAATCTTGTAACGCTAAACAATTCATAACTGTGCCGAGCATGCCCATGTAGTCAGCTCGAGAGCGATCCATACCTCGCTGTTGTAGTTCGGCGCCACGGAAATAGTTACCGCCACCAACAACAACTGCTACTTGAACGCCAGTGCGAACCACATCGGCAATTTGGCGAGCAACATCTTGCACAACATCAGGATCAACACCGATGCCTTTTTCGCCGCCGAAAACTTCACCAGAAAGTTTAAGGAGCACTCTTGCGTATGTACCTCTTGTACCTGGCATGAGTGCTCCTTATCCTCGACTTATCTTTAGTGAGTCTATTAGGCGATTACTTACCTGTTATTGACCCACGCGGAAGCGGAAGAATGCAGTCACATCAGTGCCCGCTTCGTCCAGGATCTGCTTAACGCTCTTCTTGGCATCCTTAGCAAATGACTGCTCGATCAAGGAAACTTCCTTAACGAAACCAGTAACGCGGCCTTCGACGATCTTAGAAAGCGCTGGTTCAGTCTTGCCTTCGTTGATCGCAGTTTCTTCAGCTAGGCGACGCTCATTTTCAATTGCTTCGGCTGGAACATCTTCGCGCTTCACATATTGTGGTGCAAACGCTGCAATGTGCTGAGCCACATCCTTACCAACTTCGCCAGCTTCCTTGGTCAACTGAACAAGAACGCCAACTTGTGGTGGTAGATCTGGGCTAGTGCGGTGCATGTAAACACCAACTGGTGAACCAGTGAGAACACCGATGCGACGAATTTCAATCTTCTCGCCAAGTGTTGCATTGCCTTCGTCAACTGTAGTTTGCACAGTTTTTCCGGTTGCCATTGTTGAAGCTAAGAACGCATCAACATCTGCAATCTTTGATGATTCTAAATGTGCAACTAATTCTTCGGCTAGCTCTTGGAAACGCTCGCCCTTTGCTACGAAGTCTGTTTCGCAGTTAAGTTCAAGAATTACACCAAGGTCACCACTAACGCGTGAAGTAACTAAACCATTTGAAGTCAGCCGCCCTTCGCGCTTAGTAACGCCCTTTTGACCTTTAACGCGAATGATTTCGACAGCTTTGTCGTAATCTCCACCCGCTTCGTCAAGTGCTTTCTTGCAATCGAGCATTCCTGCTGCAGTTGCTTCGCGCAGCTTCTTTACATCTTCAGCCGTGTAAGCCACTTATGCCTCCGGAGTTGTTTCGGCTGCAGGTGTTGCAGCGCTCTCTAGTAATTCAGCAGCAACAGCTGCATCTGCCACAGCTGCTTCGGCAGGCTTTGCTTCAGCAGCAGCAGTTGCGCCACGTGCAGCAAGACCAGCTACAACAGCATCAGTGATAACGCGAGTTAGCAGACCGATTGAACGGATTGCATCATCGTTACCAGGAATCTTGAAGTCAACTTCATCGGGATCACAGTTAGTATCTAGAACAGCAATAACTGGAATTCCCAGCTTCTTAGCTTCTTGAACTGCTAAGTGCTCTTTCTTTGTGTCGATAACCCAGATTGCGCTAGGCAACTTGGTCATGTCACGAATACCGTTTAGGTTCTTCTGTAGCTTCTCGCGCTCGCGACGAAGAACTAGAAGTTCTTTCTTGGTTAGCAACTGATCGTTTGCATTTTCTAGCTTCTCAAGTTCCTTAAGACGCTGAATGCGCTTGTATACAGTTGGGAAATTTGTCAGCATGCCACCTAACCAGCGCTCTGTTACGTAAGGCATGCCTACGCGAGCTGATTGCTGAATGATTGGTTCGTGTGCTTGCTTCTTGGTACCA
>RFRA01000045.1 GCA_009924725.1 Actinomycetota bacterium | reverse complement strand
GCTATCGTCTCTTTACTCATTTAATGAAGTTTTCTGACTCAGTGCTGATCTTCATCAAGCGATCCATCGCCTGTTGCGGGCTTACTAGTCCTTTAATTAGGTCAGCAACTGCCTCAATGATTGGAACTTCAACTCCTACGCGGTGAGCTACTTCAATTACCGCACTTGCTGATGCAACACCTTCAACAGTGCGAGAGAAATGTTTACGAGCATTTTCATAACTGCCATCACGGCCAATTGCCTCACCAAAGGTGCGGTTACGCGAAAGCGGTGAACCACAAGTAGCTACTAAGTCACCCATGCCAGCTAAACCTGCCGCGGTCAAAGGTTCGGAACCGTGAGCTGCGCAAAGACGAGCAACTTCATTCAGGCCACGGGTAATGATCATGGCTTGAGTGTTTTCACCCAGACCTAAACCGATAGCGATTCCAACAGCTAGCGCAATAACATTCTTAACCGCTCCAGCTAGTTCGCAACCCATCACATCGGTTGATGTGTAGACGCGGTAATACTTAGCTTTAAATATTTCCTGCAATTCTTTAGCCAGTTCGATTGATTGCGAAGCAACGACCGCGGCCGCTGGTTGGCGCAAAATTAATTCATCAGCCAAGTTTGGTCCAGTGATAACAGCAATTTTGCGATTAGGCAGAATCTCTTCGATGATCTCACTCATTCGTAGCTGAGTTGAAATCTCGATACCCTTTAAAGTACTGATAATTACTTCATCACCTTTGAACAAGGGCTTCAACTCAGATAACTTCTCGCGCAAGCTCTGAGCTGGAATCGCCAATACAATATATTTCGAGTGCGCAAATGCTTCGTCAATATCACTGGTTGCTTTAATTGAGTCAGGCAAAACTTGACTGCCCAAATATTTTGTATTGGTATGCGAAGAATTTATCTCGGCTATAACTTCCGGACTACGCCCCCAGAGCACGACATCATTAGCCCCATCAGCAAGAACCTGCGCCATGGTGCTTCCCCATGCGCCAGCACCTAAAACCGTAATTTTCGCCATTATTTGCGCTTCTTAAAGTTGCCAGTGCGCGGTAACGCAGAATTGTGTGGATCAAAAATATCAGTCGGACGCTTTTCGCCACGAAGCTCTTCTAAAATTGAAGTGATAGCCGCCATCGCATATGCAGTTGCTTCAGCCATTGCTTCAGGGTCTCCTTCTTTGCCGTACCACTTACTAAAATCTAGTGGTGTCCCAGCCTTTACTTGCAATTTTGTGCGTGGAAAGAACTTAAATCTTTTGCTGTAGGCGGGTAGCACCGCCTGGGCTCCCCACTGCGCCACCGGAATAACTGGTGCCTTAGTCATTACGGCTAATCGCGCTAGCCCAGTTTTAGCAACCATTGGCCAATAATTAGCATCGCGGGTCAAAGTTCCCTCAGGATAAACCCCGAGCATATGACCAGCTTTTAAGAATGCTTGCGCGTGAACCAGCGCAGCACCAGCATCTTTGGTTTCGCGTTCAACCGGGACTTGGCCAGCTTTGCGTAAAACAAATCCCACAATTGGAACTCTAAAAACTGAAGCTTTGCCTAAGAATCTTGGCGCGCGACCATTCTTATAAAGAAAGTGTGCGAAAACTAGCGGATCGAAATAAGAGATGTGATTGCAGCAGACAATGACTGGACCACTCTTGGGAATATTGTGCGCACCTTGCCAATTATGTTTAGAAACTAAATTGATCAGCGGAATTACTAACCGACTAGCAATCGCAAAAGATGCGTTGTTGCCAAGTGGATTACCTTTTGGTGGCGCGTAAGAAATATTCAGTGGCGCACTTTCCATAACGGTTATCTTAGTTTAAAACGGAATAAAAAACGGGGCTGCCTCGGAAGGCAGCCCCGTTAATTTATTTCTAAATTACTTCTTCTTCTTCTTTGCTGCTGGCTTCTTCTTAGCAGGAGCCTTCTTAGCAGGAGCCTTCTTTGCTGCTGGCTTCTTAGCTGCAGCCTTCTTCTTTGCAGGAGCCTTCTTAACAGCCTTCTTTGCTGCTGGCTTTGCAACTGGCTTTGCTACAACTACGACTGGCTTTGGAGCTGGTCCTAGCTTGCGCTCACCGGAGATTGCATCCTTAAGACCCTTTGCAGGTAAGAAGCGAGGCTTCTTCATTGCTTTGATCTTGATTGTCTCGCCAGTAAATGGGTTACGACCCATACGTGCTTTGCGATCAACCTTCTTGAACTTGCCGAAGTCATTGATCATGACGTCTTCGCCAGCAACCATGTTGCGAACGATTGTGTCAAAAATAATGTCTACTGCGTGTGAAGCTTCTTTCTTGCTGCCGTTGAAGTGTGGGGCCAACGCGGCAATGAATTGTGCCTTATTCATTTAAAATCCCCTTATTTACGCTAAAAGTTAAGCAATTGCCTAACGCACTCGCAAAGTTACGCAGAACAATGGGGTGAGTCCAACATCAATGAGGGCGTGTCGCGAAAATTATTTTTACAAAAAAATGTGAAAAACCCATTAATTACGCGTAAAAAACTCTGCATTAGAACTTTAGAGTTTGGCGCTAACTCTCTCACCCTTTGCCGGATGAGCGTCAAAACCAGCGTAATTAGCCTCTTTTAAGCGCGAATTGGAAGTGTCTTTGGTTTGTGAGCAGCTCGCTTGCTTTCAAAAGCATCGATGGAATCGCTATTTCCAAGCGTTAAACCGATGTCATCGAGACCTTCCATTAAGCGCCAACGCACATAATCATCGATCTCAAACGCGATTAATTGCTCACCATAGGAAACAGTTTTGGCTTCTAAGTTAACAGTGATTGCCAGGGCTGGATTAGCTTCGATGGCTACCCAAAGATCTTCGACCTCGCTTTGGCTAAGCAGAATTGTCAGCAAGCCACCTTTTTGCGAGTTGCCCCGGAAAATGTCGGCAAAACGTGAGGAGATCACAACTTTGAAACCATAGTTCTGTAGCGCCCAGACAGCATGCTCACGAGATGAACCAGTTCCGAAATCAGCACCGGCTACCAAGATTGTGCCGTTCTTAAATTCTGGTTGGTTCAAAACGAAATCTGGATCGCTACGCCAAGCGGCAAAAAGACCATCTTCGAAACCGCTACGTGTAACGCGCTTTAGGTAGACGGCCGGAATGATCTGGTCAGTATCAACATTGCTTCGACGCAGTGGAACACCAGTACCAACATGAGTTACAAATTTTTCCATTCTATGTTCTCCTTACAGATCCGCAGGCGATGAAAGAGTTCCGCGAAGTGCGGTTGCTGCTGCAACTAGTGGACTAACCAAGTGGGTGCGACCACCTTTTCCTTGACGGCCTTCAAAGTTACGATTCGAAGTAGAGGCTGAACGCTCTTCTGGTTTCAATTGATCTGGATTCATGCCCAGACACATTGAGCAACCAGCATTTCGCCATTCAGCACCAGAATCAATAAATACTTTATCTAGACCTTCAGCTTCTGCTTGTAAGCGGACTCGCGCACTACCAGGCACAACTAACATGCGTAGTGAAGTTGAAATCTTTCTACCTTTAAGAATTTCAGCAGCTGCCCGCAGGTCTTCTATGCGCCCATTGGTACAAGAGCCCAAGAACACAGTGTCGATAGCTACGCTCTTCATTGGCTGACCTGCTGTTAAACCCATATAAACCAGGGCTCGTTCAGCTGCGCCACGCTCTTCAGCGTCTGCGATATCGGCTGGGTTCGGAACATTTGCATTTAAGAAGACTCCCTGACCAGGGTTGGTTCCCCAAGTAACAAATGGTTCTAATTCATCAGCATTTAAATCTACTTCAACATCGAACTTTGCATCGGCGTCAGTGAAAAGGGTTTTCCAGTATTGAACTGCTGCATCAAAGTCTTCAGGTGCGTGTGGCTTGCCCTTAATGTAAGCAAAAGTTGTCTCATCGGGTGCAATCAAACCAGCGCGAGCACCGGCCTCAATCGACATATTACAAACTGTCATGCGCGCTTCCATTGAAAGATTACGAATTGCTTCGCCACGATATTCAATTACATAACCTTGTCCGCCACCGGTACCAATTTTGGCGATAATTGCCAAGATGATGTCCTTGCTAGTCACGCCAGGCTTTAATTTTCCATTTACATTTATTGCCATGGTCTTTGGACGTTGCAGTGGCAGGGTTTGAGTAGCCAGCACGTGCTCTACTTCGCTGGTACCAATACCAAAAGCAAGTGCGCCAAATGCACCATGGGTTGAAGTATGTGAATCTCCGCAAACAATTGTTAAGCCAGGTTGTGTTAAACCTAGTTGTGGGCCAACTACGTGAACAATTCCTTGTTCAGCATCGCCCAGTGAGTGAATGCGAACGCCAAATTCAGCGCAGTTAGCACGCAATGTATCTACTTGTAGCTTTGATACTGGATCTGCAATCGGCAGATTAATGTTTTGGGTTGGCACATTGTGATCTTCGGTTGCAATAGTTAGGTCTGGTCGACGAACTTTGCGATTACTCAAACGCAAGCCATCGAATGCCTGCGGACTAGTTACCTCATGAATTAAATGCAGGTCGATGTAGATCAGGTCGGGTTCGCCCTCTTTTGCGCGCACCACATGTTCTTGCCAGATCTTCTCGGCTAGCGTCTTTCCCATAACAACTCCTAAATATCCTAAAAACTGGTATCTCATCAGATGGGATGCTAATATCAGTTCGTGGACAAGAAGAATAGCGGAGTCGGCGTATTAGATAAAGCAGTAGGAATTCTGGCTTGCCTGGAATCTGGCCCGCATTCATTGGCCGAACTCGTCGCGGCAACGGGTATCGCAAGACCTACCGCGCACCGGTTAGCAGTAGCTCTCGCGCACCATCGCTTAGTTTCCCGAGATTTAACGGGTCGCTTCATTTTGGGGCCACGTAGCGCCGAATTAGCAGCTGCTGCTGGTGAAGATCGGTTATTGGCCGCTGCTGCCCCGGCACTAGCCGCCCTGCGCGATGCCACCGGCGAAAGCGCGCAGCTTTATCGTCGCCAAGGCGATGTGCGCATCTGTGTTGCAGTTGCTGAACGTTTATCTGGGCTGCGCGATTCAGTGCCAGTTGGTTCGAACTTAACCATGCAGGCAGGGTCTGCGGCACAAATCTTGTTGGCTTGGGAAGATTCCGAGCGTATCAGTCGTGGATTAAAAGGTGCCCGCTTTACCGCAGCGCACTTATCTGCCGATCGTCGTCGTGGTTGGGCGCAATCAGTTGGTGAACGCGAAGTTGGTGTGGCATCTGTATCAGCCCCAGTACGCGGGCCAAATGGAAAAGTTATTGCAGCGGTAAGTATCAGTGGACCGATTGAACGTCTTGGTCGCCAACCTGGCCGGGTTCATGCCGCGGCCGTTGTTGCTACTGCTGCCCGATTAACTGAGCACCTTGAAAAAACCAATTAATATTTAACTTCAATACCTAATTCGCGTAGTACTCGCCCAATCAATCCAAAACTAAATCCTTTGCGCTGCAACAAAGATTGAATTCGGCGAACTTGAACATCTGGGGCAAGGCGCGACATGGTGTTGTATTTTTTCATCGCAAGTTCAAAAGCCATTCGATATTCATCTTCATCATCAATCTCATCAAGGGCGGTATCAATAGAATTTTGATCGACCCCGCGAGTGCGAAGTTCGCCGGCAATTATTCGCTTTGATAACTTCTTTGAATTATGACGAGATTGGGTCCAGGCGCGCGCAAATTCTTCATCGTTGATGAGGCCAGCCTCTTGTAGGCGAAAGATGGTCGCCGCAGCTACTTCATCTTCGATACCGCGCTTTTTAAGGTGAGCCACGAGCTCGCCCTTACTCTTCGCCCGAGCAACTAACGCATTGAGCGCAATTGTGTAGGCAACAGAGTAAGGGTCGGCCTCGTGATCAACTTTTACATAGTCGAGCATTGGGAAGTTGGTTATCCCTTAGAAATCAACGTCTGCGGCAGCTTCATCGATCGCAGCTACTAGCTCTGGATCAACTTCTACTGGCACAAAGTGTGCGCGAATCTTGGTTTCGATTTCATTAGCAAGATCAGGGTTATCAAGTAAGAAAGTACGGGCATTTTCTTTACCTTGACCAAGTTGATCTGCTTCGTAGGTATACCAAGCGCCGGCTTTCTTAACTACGCCAATTTCAACACCCATATCAATGAGGGAACCTTCGCGTGAGATACCAGTGCCATAAATAATGTCGAACTCTGCTTGCTTAAATGGTGGCGCCATCTTGTTCTTAACAACCTTAACGCGAGTACGGTTACCGACTGCGTCTTGGCCATCTTTAAGAGTTTCGATACGACGAATATCAAGTCGAACTGATGCATAGAACTTAAGCGCCTTACCACCAGTTGTGGTTTCAGGTGAGCCGAAGAAAACACCGATCTTTTCGCGCAACTGGTTAATAAAGATTGCAGTTGTCTTAGATTGATGAAGAGCTCCAGTAACTTTACGAAGTGCTTGCGACATCAAGCGAGCTTGTAGACCCATATGTGAATCGCCCATCTCGCCTTCAATTTCTGCGCGAGGAACAAGGGCAGCGACCGAGTCAACTACGACTAGATCAAGGGCACCGGAGCGAATTAACATATCCATGATCTCTAGTGCTTGCTCGCCAGTATCTGGTTGTGAAACAAGGAGCGCATCAATATCAACACCAAGCTTCTTGGCATACTCAGAATCAAAAGCATGTTCTGCATCGATGAAGGCACAGATGCCGCCAGCTTTTTGCGCATTAGCAATTGCATGCAGTGTCAGGGTTGTTTTACCAGAAGATTCTGGTCCGTAGATTTCTACGATTCGACCACGAGGCAAACCGCCAATGCCGAGAGCAATATCAAGTGCGATTGATCCAGTTGGAATAACTTCGATGGCCTGCGCTTGGCGCTCGGACATCTTCATAACAGCACCTTTGCCAAACTGACGTTCAATCTGAGCGAGGGCGGTGTCGAGCGCTTTTGAGCGATCGCTATTAGCTTTATCGACTGCCTTTTCAGCAGGAGTTTCTTTAGCCACTTACTTTCCTTTCGGTAAAACGTCGTCTGACGTTGAGGTCTGTCCCAGAAGGTACGGAGACCCACTGACGGCCACAGGCGGCCTATAAGGCGCTTGTGTGCGGAGAGTGGAACCGCTCTGGCTGTGCAGGGAAATAGTATCCGAACATCTGTTCGAAAGATACTTTAATGGGCTGACAGCGCCCCTCGCGTGTCGCAGGCTTTATACGGCCAGCAGAGACCCAAATTACTGCGCTTTAGCCGTTTCTTTAGGATGAGACCGGCAAAGTGCTTTCCAGATCTCGTGCGGCTCATAGCCATCGCGCAG
Source organism: Actinomycetota bacterium (assembly GCA_009924725.1). Classification (GTDB taxonomy): domain Bacteria; phylum Actinomycetota; class Actinomycetes; order Nanopelagicales; family Nanopelagicaceae; genus Planktophila. The sequence continues at coordinate 438 of RFRA01000045.1, read as the reverse complement.
GGCCTCATCGACTGAACGAGAGCCAAGTTCAGAGATCGCTATATCTTTACTAAAGGATGGCGCCCAATCGGCGCCGAATGAAAGTTCGATGCGCTCGCGCAAGTCAGAAATGCGCATTTAAAAGAGCGTGCGCTCAACTAATAAGGCCGCCTCATCAGCTGATTGCTGCGGCGTAATCGGTGCAAGCACTTGTGACTTAAGCCAAGCAACTGCCAGAGATGTGCAGATTTCAAGTTTAGTTACTTCGAGAATCGCCGCATGAAATTCCAACCAAAGCGGATGCTTGCTGTCAGTTAGCGCAAATGCCAACGCGGTCGGATCACTTAACCGCATCATTGCAAGTGCTTGGGATCCGGAGATTTCCAGCGAGAGTTCTTCAAGCACAGCAGCTGGTGTCCCAATTGATTGCATCAACTCACGTAACCGTTGTAATTCACT
>RFRA01000044.1 GCA_009924725.1 Actinomycetota bacterium | reverse complement strand
AAGTAATGCAATTAGATAGCCTCTATCAAGAAGTAATCCTTGATCATTACAAGCGCCCTCAACATAAAGGTTTAGCGGCAACTTACGATGCTCAAGTCCACCATGTAAATCCCAGCTGTGGTGATGAGATCACTCTCAACGTAACTCTAGATGGAGATGAAGTCTCAGCGATTACTTGGGATGGTGTTGGCTGTTCTATCTCACAGGCAAGTGTTTCTATCCTGAGTGATTTATTGTTAGGCAAGAGTATTTCTGATGCAGAACTTATTTTGAATAACTTCACTGAGTTAATGCAAAGTAAGGGAACCATGGTGGGCGACGATGCGATCCTTGAGGATGCCGTTGCGATGGCTGGTGTTTCGAAGTTTCCGGCTCGAATTAAGTGCGCTTTATTGGGCTGGATGGCTTACAAAGATGCAGTTGTACAAGCCCAAGCCAAGTTATAGATAGACTTCCAACTAGTTCATAGAAGAAAAATAGGGGACAAGCCATGACAGCAGCAATTGATGATGTAACCGAGGCAATGAAGGATGTTGTTGATCCCGAGCTCGGCATCAATGTGGTCGATCTAGGTTTAATTTACGATGTAATGGTTGATGAGAACAACATTGCGATTTTAAATATGACCCTAACTTCAGCGGCTTGCCCACTTCAGGATGTAATTGAAGACCAAACTCGACAAGCATTGGCTCCACTAACTAGCGATGTAAAAATAAATTGGGTCTGGATGCCACCTTGGGGACCAGACAAGATTTCTGACGACGGAAGAGATCAGCTTCGCGCACTCGGCTTCACGGTTTGATCTATGTCTAACCACGCAGTCTGGATGACCTTTCGGTCGATGACGGCAGACCCCTCAGTAAAAAATCAGAAACTGAAACCGGGCACCGTAAAACGAATTGCGTCCTATGCAAAACCGTATAAGACTTACATAACCATTTTCTTGATTACCGTAGTGATCGAGGCATTTTTAATTATCACTTCGCCGCTTTTACTTCGTGAGTTAATCGATAAAGGCGTGATCCCAAAAAATGGTGGCTTAGTCACCAAGTTGGCGTTAGCGGTTGCATTCATAGCAATTTTTGATTCACTAATTAGCATTTTTGGCCGTTGGTTCTCAGCACGCATTGGTGAAGGTCTCATTTACGATCTGCGCTCAGAAGTTTTTGAGCATGTGCAACGACAATCTGTGGCCTTCTTTACCCGTACCCAAACCGGAGCTCTAATCTCGCGAATTAATTCCGATGTTATTGGTGCACAGCAGGCCTTTACGGCGACTCTTTCTGGGGTGCTTAGTAATTCAGTAAGCCTAATTCTGGTAATTGGAACGATGCTAGTTCTCTCTTGGCAGATCACCTTAGTTTCTCTCCTACTTTTGCCACTTTTTCTCGTACCAACTAAGTGGGTGGGCAAGAAGCTGCAGTCGCTAACTCGGCAATCATTTAATTTAAATGCCGAGATGTCATCGACAATGACTGAGCGTTTCAACGTATCCGGCGCCATGTTGGTGTCACTCTACGGTCGAGAGACTGATGAGAAAAGTTATTTTCGAACCCGTGCTCGCAAAGTCGCCGATATTGGTATTGAGATTGCGCTCCTAAACCGAATCTTCTTTATTGCGCTAACTAGCATCGCAGCAGTAGCCACCGCAATTGCCTATGGAATTGGTGGTCACCTTGCGATCAATGGCGCCGTCACTGTTGGAACTTTGTTAGCAATTACTGCATTGTTAGCACGCCTTTATGGGCCGCTAACCGCGCTTTCTAATGTCCGAATAGATGTTATGACAGCGCTAGTTTCCTTTGAGCGAATCTTCGAAGTTTTGGATTTAGCGCCAATGGTGCAAGATCGTCCTAATGCGAAAGAACTAGTTGGCAAAGATCTCGCAGTTGAGTTTAAAAACGTGTCATTCGCTTATCCAAAAGCCGAAGAGATCTCACTCTCATCTCTTGAGTCAGTGGCCAAGCCGGAAACCGTTGAAAGTGGTGTAGTTCTTAACGGCTTAACTTTCATGGCCAAGCCTGGAACCATGACTGCGCTAGTTGGTCCATCAGGTGCGGGCAAAACCACAATCAGTGCACTTGTTCCACGGCTTTACGATGTGACAGCTGGATCGATTGAAGTTGGTGGCGTTGATATTCGTGATCTGACTATGAAATCACTGCGCGAGAACATCGGCGTTGTCATGCAAGATGCGCATTTGTTCCACGACACGATCGGTGAGAATTTGCGTTACGCGAAACCAGGTGCAACTGATGCAGAGATGCAGGCAGCTTGTGAGGCAGCTCAAATTTGGTCGTTGGTTTCTTCGCTACCAAATGGCTTTGACACCATGGTAGGAGAGCGTGGACATCGCTTATCTGGTGGCGAAAAACAACGCCTAGCGATTGCACGTTTGTTATTGAAATCCCCACAAGTGGTTATTCTTGACGAAGCAACAGCTCATTTGGATTCAGAGAACGAGGCGCTGGTTCATGCTGCCTTAAGCGCAGCCCTTAAGGGTCGGACTAGTTTGGTTATCGCGCATCGATTAAGCACCGTTCGTGATGCTGACCAGATTTTAGTTCTCGAAAAAGGTTTGATTGTTGAACGTGGCACTCATGACGAATTAGTCGCCAAAAATGGTTTATATGCCGAACTTTATAATCGCCAAGACTTATCTGGATCTACGGATCAAGATTCTGCCATAACCAACTAAGCCAGCAAAGAAAACCCATTGCAGGGCGTATGCCATGTGAGGGCCATCGCTCAGTTCAGGTAATTGCGCAGGAACTTTTACCGCAGAAAGCCAAGAGCCCGACTGCAAATCTAAATAAAATGGTTCGGTTTCAACTGCATTCTGCGCATTCCATTTGCTTACTAGTCCGTCACCTGAAGTAGGAAGTGCGAAGAAGGAACCTTGCGGCAGTGATGTATCTAGTCTTAGGCGACCAACAAGTTCAACCATCCCGGTCGGTGTTACTGGGACAATCGGAGCAGTAAGAGCATCTTTACCAGCAACTAGCCAACCACGATCTATCCAAAACTTCGCACCATCTGGTGTTACAAAGAGTGTTAGATATTCAAATCCATACTTACCTTCAAAATAACGATTACGAAGCAGAATTGTTTGGCTTGAATCGAATCTGCCCGAAGTTCGAACAATTCGCCACTCGTTCTTTTTAAGATCTTTGGTGGCTGCAACCAAAGACATTTCCGGAGCTGCAATGTTCGCTTCGATCAAGGAATTACGTGCATGTCGGTCAACACCTCGGTGATACTGCCATTGTGCCGCGATTAAACAGAGGAAAATGAGTGCAAGCGCAACGAGAGACTTGAGGAAAAAAAATTTCTCGCGTACGCGCATAACTTGATTCTAATGGCAAATGTAGGTTAAGAAATTGAGCGGCGCTTCTCTTTAATCACAGCTGTTCCTGGAGCCATAGTTTCGCGACCAGCATTTGCAATTACCACCGCAATATATGGCAGTCCAATTGCACCAGCTAGGAAGAACCAACGAAACGGACTTGGTGTAATCACGGTGAGGATGAAACAAACGGTGCGGACCATCATGGAAATGAAATATCTTTTTTGGCGAGCACCTTGGTCACCACTTAAGCCACGTTGGGCGTTGGTAACGTCGTATATTTCTTCAGCCATGGGCCTAGCGTAGATGTGTTCTTAGGTTTACGCAGAAGTAACGAGTAACCTTGCCGACTATGAGCGCAATCGCATTGGTCACTGGTGGCAATCGCGGCATAGGTTCGGCAATTGCTAGATCTCTTACGGCAGCTGGCTATACCGTGATCGTGACCTATCGATCGGGGCCAGCGCCGGTCGAGTATAAATCGGTTCAAATGGATGTAACTTCAACCGAAAGCGTAGATGCGGGTTTTGACTTAATTGAACAAAATTGGGGTTCACCTGAGATTGTGGTGTGTAACGCCGGCATGACAAAAGACACGCTATCGATGCGCATGAGTGATGAAGATTTTTCTGGTGTGATTGATGCGAATTTAACTGGCGCATTTCGTACGGCAAGGCGCGCAACTAAAGGTTTATTGAAGTTAAAGCGTGGTCGTTTGATTTTTATTGGTTCGGTAGTTGGGCTTTCAGGTTCCGCCGGGCAAGTCAATTACTCGGCGAGCAAAGCTGGGTTAGTCGGAATGGCACGTTCATTTGCGCGTGAATTAGGAAGTCGAGGAATTACCGCAAATGTTGTAGCTCCGGGTTTTGTTGAAACTGACATGACAGCCACCCTTGATGGAAAACGCCGAGATGAGATTGCTAAGTCAGTACCACTTCAACGCTTTTGTTCGGCTGTAGAAATAGCCAATGTGGTTACTTTCTTAGCATCACCACAAGCAAGCTATATAACTGGCGCAGTTATTCCAGTAGATGGCGGACTAGGAATGGGACACTAACAATGGGAATTCTGGCTGGCAAGAAAATATTAGTTACTGGCGTTTTAACCGATGCATCGATTGCTTTTCACATTGCTCGTTTAGCGCAAGAAGAAGGCGCCACCGTGATCTTGTCTTCTTATGGTCGAGTGATGTCATTAACCACGCGTATCGCAGGTCGCCTACCGCAACCTGCTCCGGTTATTGAACTTGATGTAACTAGCGATGCAGATTTAACGGCGCTGGAATCTCGGGTACGCGAACATGTTGATGGTCTCGATGGGGTAGTGCATTCAATTGGTTTCGCGCCAGAGGCCGCGCTTGGTGGAAACTTCTTAAATACTGAATGGGCAGACGTTGCAACCGCAATGCAGGTTTCGGCGTATTCATTTAAATCTTTAGCGATGGCAACAAGACCACTTTTCAATGGTGGTGCATCGATTGTGGGACTTGATTTTGATGCCACTGTCGCTTGGCCAAAATATGACTGGATGGGCGTTGCCAAAGCTGCACTCGAATCCACTTCTCGTTATTTAGCTCGCGATCTTGGTGCTGAAAATATTCGCGTTAACTTAGTTGCAGCTGGTCCAATTAAAACTATGGCCGCGAAATCAATCCCAGGTTTCGCGGACTTTGAAGAGGTCTGGAATTCTCGTGCGCCATTGGCTTGGGATGTAACCGACCCAGTGCCAGCTGCTCAAGCTGCAGTGGCTTTATTATCTGATTGGTTCCCCAAGACCACCGGCGAGATCATTCACGTTGACGGCGGCGTTCATGCCATGGGCTAAGCCCGACTGGCTTGCGTAGATTTAGGCTCAATTTCGCCTTTGCCCAACCCTCTAGTACCCTTTGCCTCAGACCAGTAGTTCGCTACTGCAAGAGGAGTTACCGCTCCCACCTAAGAACCCCAGGGTTCCTGGTATGTCGTGAGTTCAACTCAGTTGAAGTTATTTCAGCTGCAGTAGTACTCCTTGGCGGTTGCTTATTTTGCATGGCGCGGTTACTGAGCGCGAAGTACCAGCAAACCGAATAAGAGGAGCAAATATCACAACTGACCCACGTATCAACGATCGAATTCGTACACCCCAAATTCGTTTAATCGGTTACACCGGTGAACAAGTTGGCGTAGTAGATATCGAAGTTGCGCTACAGATGGCTGATGAAGTTGGTCTCGACCTAGTTGAGATCGCACCAGAAGCTAATCCACCAGTCTGCAAGATCATGGATTTCGGAAAATATAAATACGAGATCGCGCAGAAAGCTCGGGAAGCACGCCAAAACCAGACCCACATCGTGGTGAAGGAAGTACGTATGCGACCAAAGATTGAGACTCACGATTATGAGACCAAACGGAATCACATCGAGAAGTTCTTAAAGGGTGGCGACAAGGTCAAAGTGACAATGCAATTCCGTGGTCGCGAGCAAACGCGTCCTGAACTCGGTTACAAGATCTTGCAACGTCTTGCAGAAGATGTCGCAGAAATTGCTTTCGTCGAATTCGCCCCTAAGCAAGAGGGACGAAATATGACAATGGTGCTTGGTCCAACTAAGCGCAAGACTGAAGCAGTAGCTGAAGCAAAGGCAGCGCGTAAAGCAAAAGCCGATGCCGCAGCAGCTGCAGCAGAGACCGAATAAGAACTAGCAACGGGAGAACCAAGATGCCAAAGATGAAAACCCACAGTGGTGCGAAGAAGACATTCCGCATTACTGGGTCCGGAAAAGTTATGCACGAGCGCGCCGGAAAGCGCCACTTACTCGAGCGCAAGTCCTCACGTCTAACTCGACGTTTGAGCACCGAGTCCGCAGCTAAGCCAACCGTTGCAACAACAGCCAAGCGCATGCTTGGTTTGAAGTAAGGAGCACCTAAATGAGAGTAAAGCGCGGAGTCCACGCTGCCAAGAAGCGTCGTACAACTTTAGAACGTGCTAGCGGTTACCGCGGTCAACGTTCACGTCTTTTCACAAAGGCCAAAGAGCAAGTTACACACTCAAGATTTATGATCGAGAGCCTTCACTCGCCGCATATCGCGCGAGTGAAGGCTCTTATCAGTTCTAAAGGCGCTAAAGAGCGTCGGGAAAGTGCTCGATATGTTGCTGAAGGTGCGCAGTTCGTGCGCGAAGCCATTAAAGCCAAAGCTACTGACCATGTAGATGTTTTATATTTAACTTCCAATGGCCGGTCTCGTTTAGAGAATGATCAAATCGACCTCACAAAATTTAAATGCGAAGATGTAACCGATGCGGTTATGAAGGCGATGAGTGAAACCATTTCGCCGCAGGGCATTCTGGCGATCTGCAAGATTCCAAATCCGCAACTGGAATCTTTGAAATTGTCAGGTAAATCAATCTTGCTTTACTTGCATGAAATTCAAGATCCTGGAAATGCTGGCACAATTTTACGTTCTGCCGATGCGCTAGGTGCTACGGCAGTAATCACCTCACCAGGTAGCGTTGATATGTATTCCCCAAAAGTAGTTCGTTCAACTGCCGGGTCCCTTTGGCACTTGCCGATATTCGAGCGAGTATCACTTGATCTGCTACAAACAACGATTCCAAATCTGAAGTTCGCGACCTTGTCTGCTGATGGCAAGAAATCTATCCGCCAATTTATGATTGATGAAAATACGGTTTTGATTTTCGGAAATGAAGCCCGCGGCTTAGCTGATCTTGCAGTGCCTGCAACAAATCAGGAGTTAGCGATTCCCATGGCTGGTAATGCTGAAAGCCTTAATCTTTCAGCAGCCGTATCGATAGTTTTGTACGAGTTAACGGCGAAAATTGCCGACGATAAGTAAAGTCGACCAAGTAGACTCCACCATATGAATCCGCAGGAAATTAATGAATGGGTCAGTGCTGCCAAATCGGCATTTGCCGCTGCGGGCGACCTCGATGAACTTAAGACGGCTCGGTTAGCCCACACTGGCGATAAAGCCCCCATCTCGCTGGCTAGTCGTAGCCTAGGTTCGCTCTCACCCGAAGAAAAAGCATCTTTTGGAAAAATTATTGGTGAGGCAAAGGCAGCGATTGCTGCGGCCCTAGCTGATGAAACTGCGCGATTGGAGATAGCGCGCGATCAGAAGATCTTGCTTGAAGAAGTTGTCGACGTAACCCTGCCTGCCCAAATCGCACATGCTGGGGGACTGCACCCAATTACGATTATCAAGAATGACATTAGTGATTTCTTTTTAGCACAAGGTTACTCAGTGGTCGAAGGGCCAGAACTAGAATCCAGTTGGCTTAATTTTGATGCACTTAACATTCCAGCTGATCATCCAGCGCGAACAATGCAAGACACCTTCTTTGTTGAGCCGCTTAGTGCTGGTTTAGTACTGCGCACCCAAACATCGCCGTTACAGATTCGCACAATGCTGACCAGCGAACCACCGATTTACATCATTTCGCCGGGCCGTACCTTCCGCGCT
>RFRA01000043.1 GCA_009924725.1 Actinomycetota bacterium | reverse complement strand
GAAAATCATCAAGGCGCTCCAGGTCTTGCTCACGGAGGCTTACTTTCATTAGCTTTCGATGAAGCGCTTGGAAAGTTGATGTGGCTTCTGCGTTCTCCTGCCGTAACCGCCCGCTTAGAAACAGATTTCATCCGCCCGGTGCCACTAGGTACGACTCTTTTTATTACGGCTGAAATTACCGGCCAAGTTAATCGAAAAGTTTATTCAGCCGCCGTTGGTCGCTTAGGTTCACCAGATGGTGAGATTGCAGTTCGAGCTGCAGCACTATTTGTAATCGTGCCAATGTCGCACTTCTTAACAAAAGCACCTGAAGGTTTCTTAAAGGAAGTCGCCAAGAACCCCGAGTTATTGGCCTTTGTAGATCCAGAGTTTGAAATTAATCCATGAGTGATCTGCAAGTATTGATTAAGCGCCTTGATCCAGGCGTGCCACTGCCGAAGTACTCCAAAGGTGGCGATGCCGGCGCAGATATCGTTACACGCATTGATTTAACGCTAGAACCGGGGGAGCGCGCTCTTGCCCCAACTGGAATCGCAATTGCACTTCCTAATGGTTATGCCACCTTTGCTCATCCGCGTTCTGGACTGGCAATCAAACACGGAGTTTCAATGGTCAATACACCAGGCACCATTGATGCTGGTTTTCGTGGTGAGCTACAAGTGATTCTTATCAACCTTGACCCGCGTGAAAGTATCTCGTTCAAACGTGGCGATCGTATTGCGCAATTAGTTTTCCAAAAAGTCGAGCATGCTGATTTCGTAGAAGTCGAAGAGTTGCCTGGTTCTGGTCGCTCTGATGGTGGCTTTGGCTCAACTGGATTGGCTTAACCATGAGTGATCAAAAGAAAGTAATTGACGCACTCGGCGGCAAAAAAGGTTTATTAGATTCCGGTTTACCGGCACTCATATTTTTAATTGCTTTTAATATCAGCAAAGACTTACAGAAAGCAGCAACCGCAGCCGTATTAACTGCGCTGGTTCTGGCCATCTTGCGCTTAGCCAAGAAAGACACTTTGCAACATGTTATTTCTGGATTAATCGGAGTTGTGTTCTGTGCATTTTTAGCACGCAAGACAGGTTCGGCAGTCGATTATTACTTGCCTGGATTAATCATCAATATAATTTATGGCTCTGTTTATTTGGTTGCTAATTTAATTGGTTTTCCAATTCTGGGGTTAGTACTCGGTCCGATTTTGGGCGAGAACTTGAATTGGCGCAAAGTCGCCGAACGTAAGCGCGCATACATTAAGGCTAGCTGGCTCTGGGTTGGTTTATTTGTATCCCGCTTAATCGTGCAATACCCACTTTACAAAACGGGCAATCTAACTGCGCTGGGCACGGCGCGGTTGGTAATGGGTTATCCGCTATTCGCCGCCGTTGCCTGGGGTTCGTGGTTGATCATTAAGAAAGTACCTGCAGCGATTCCGCCTGAGAAGGATAAAGATTAACTAGCGATAAAGCATTGCTTAAGCAGGCCTTGTGCCTCAGCAGTTGCGACAAATAGCAATTCATCTCCAGCAGTAAATACTTCGTGTGGTTTAGGTGTTATGACTCGGCCATCACGAACGATTGCAGCAAGGGCCGAATTCTCCGGTAAAGTAATCTCCTCAACTGTTTTGCCTAAGCAAGTTGAGTTATCCGGAAGCGTTAGTTCGACTAGGTTTGCTTGGCCCTGGCGGAACGAGAATAAGCGCACTACATCGCCAACACTTACAGCTTCTTCAACGAGAGCGGAAATAATTCTTGGTGTGGATACAGCAACATCTACGCCCCAAGATGAATCAAACATCCATTCATTCTTTGGATGATTAATGCGAGCAACCACACGGGGTACGCCATATTCAGTCTTGCCCAATAAAGAGGCCACCAGATTAACTTTGTCATCACCAGTTGCGGCAACCAATACTTGGCAGGTATCAAGCTTTGCTTTATCAAGTGAGGTAATCTCGCAGGCATCGGCTAGTAACCATTCGGCATCTGGCACGCTATCCATCTTCAGCGATTTCGGATCGCGGTCAATCAAAAGTACTTGATGGCCATTATCTAGAAGTTCGCGCGCAATAGCGCGACCTACGTTTCCCGCTCCGGCGATTGCAATTCTCACGTTATGACTCCTCGGGGGATTTAGCCAAGGCGGCTTCGACGGCAGCGAGTTTTCCTTCTTCAACAATTACGTGAACTAAATCGCCTTCTTGCAAAACTGTGTGTTCATCTGGAATCAAGCCTTCGCCTAAACGAGTAATGAAAGCAACGCGGGCTGAGGTTACATTCTCAATTCGCAAGACCGGAGAGCCATACCAATCAGCGGCTGGATGTACTTCACTTAAACTGATCGTGCCAGTTGCATCGCGCCATTCAGAGCGAGTTCCTTCAGGCATTAAGCGACGAGAGATCTGATCGGTCGCCCAAACTACGGTGGCAACTGTGGGAATTCCAAGACGTTGGTAAATTTCAGCGCGGCCGGAATCATAAATTCGAGCAACTACATTTGAGACTCCGAAAACTTCGCGAGCAACTCGAGCGGCGATAATGTTTGAGTTATCACCATTGCTGACAGCGGCGAAAGCTGACGCGGTTTCGATTCCAGCTTCGACCAAGGTGTCGCGATCAAAGCCAACACCAGTGACGGTGCGACCCTTAAAGTCAGGGCCCAGTCTGCGGAAAGCTTCACGAGATTGATCGATTACGGCGACGGAATGGCCAGCGGCCTCAAGTTCGGCGGCTAACGAGGAACCGACGCGACCGCAACCCATGATTACTACATGCACAAGGATCAACCTACCACCCTTAGGCTTACCAATTATGGAAACTGAGCGTGCTGAATCGAAAAAGAGGACGTTTAGAGTGGGCGAAAGGTTCACAGCGAACATTGAAAAAGTAGCTCATGGTGGCCATTTCATCGCCCGTCATGAAGGCGCAGTTTTCTTTATCCGCCATGGCATACCAGGCGAAACGGTAGTTGTTGAAGTAACTAGCACTGGTAAGTCATTTAATCGGGGCGATGTAGTTGAAGTGATTGCGCCGTCGGCTGATCGAGTCAAAGCGCCCTGTAGTTACGCCCATCGCTTGGGTTGCGGCGGCTGCGATTTCCAACATATTTCAATTTCGCGCCAACGCGACTTAAAGAGCGAAGTAATCACTGAGCAATTCGCACGCATTGCAAAGATGGATCTAAAAGTTGTGGTCGAAGAAGTAGCTGAGCCACTTCATTGGCGAACCAGGGCAATCTTAAATATTGATGGTTCGGGTAAAGCTGGCTTCTTCGGATCACGTAGCCATAATTCAATTCAAATCGCTGACTGCTTAACTTGTGTGCCAGAATTAAAATTAGCCGAGATCACTTCTCGTACTTGGCAGCCGAATACAAAATTGGAAATTAGCGCTAATAGTGCCGGTGATCGAATCGTTGCTAATGCGGCAGTAATCGAAGGACCGAAAGAGCTGGTCGAGTTTCGAAAATGTGCCAAATGTGAATATCTATTTAGGCGATGTCGCAAAAATAATGCCGCGCATTGGTTCGGCCGATGTAGTTATTCTCGATCCACCTCGTGAAGGTGCCGGACAATTGGTTTTGCAGCAGATTTCTGCATTAGATCCGCAACGAATTGTTTATGTGGCTTGCGACCCAGCCGCCCTTGCCCGCGATTGTGCTTTTGCTAACGATCTTGGTTGGCAGCTAACTAATGTGCGCGCATTTGATCTGTTTCCGATGACTCACCACATCGAAATGGTTGCGTTGTTTACCCGCTCTGCGATAGATTAGGAAAGTATCTCGACATCAAGATACTTTCTAGGAGGCGCAAGTGAGCAAGAATTCCTTCCAGGCCCAGACTTCACTTGAGGTTGCCGGTCAGAGTTATCAGATCTTCGATATTACGAAGTTGCCTGAAGCAGCAACGCTGCCATTTAGCTTGAAGGTATTGCTGGAAAACCTACTGCGCACCGAAGATGGCGCAAATATCACCGCCGAACAAATCAAGTCACTCGCTAACTGGGATCCTGCAGTTGAGCCAGATACCGAAATTCAATTCACGCCAGCTCGCGTTGTAATGCAGGATTTTACTGGCGTTCCTTGCATCGTTGACTTAGCAACAATGCGCGAAGCAATTGTTGAATTAGGGGGAGACCCAGCCAAAGTAAACCCATTGGCTCCTGCTGAGTTAGTGATTGACCACTCGGTAATTGCTGATTTATTTGGCACCAAAGATTCCTTTACGCAAAATACCGATATTGAATATCAACGCAACCAAGAGCGTTACCGTTTCTTGCGTTGGGGCCAAGGGGCCTTTGATGAATTTAAAGTTGTGCCACCTGGCACCGGAATTGTGCACCAAGTCAATATTGAATTCTTAGCTCGCGTAGTAATGACTCGTAAGGTCGATGGCGTTCTGCGCGCTTATCCAGATACCGTTGTTGGTACTGATTCTCACACCACCATGGTTAATGGTTTGGGTGTACTTGGTTGGGGCGTCGGTGGAATCGAAGCCGAAGCAGCCCTGTTAGGCCAACCGGTTTCAATGTTAATTCCTCGCGTAGTTGGATTTAAATTAAATGGTTCATTGCCAGTTGGCACAACTGCTACCGACTTAGCGCTAACAATTACCGAGATTCTGCGCAAGCACGGGGTAGTAGGTAAGTTTGTTGAGTTCTACGGTCCCGGTGTTGTTGCCGTACCAATGGCTAACCGCGCAACTATCGGCAACATGAGCCCTGAATATGGTTCAACAGTTGCGATCTTCCCAATCGATGACGAAACGCTGAAGTACTTGCGCCTTACTGGTCGTAGCGATGATCAAATTGCTTTGGTGGAAAGTTACGCCAAGAAGCAAGGTCTATGGCATGACCCATCAGCAGCCCCACGTTTCTCAGAACATATCGAGCTAGATCTATCAACCATCGTGCCTTCGATTGCTGGTCCGAAGCGCCCACAAGATCGCATCGCTCTACGTGGGTCAAAGGCAGCGCTAGCTAAGTCACTACCTGGCTATTTAAGCGATAAGACAAGTGCTAACCCAATTGCGATCAAAGTTGGAGCAACCGACACCACGATTACAAACGGCGATGTAGTTATCGCTTCAATTACGTCTTGTACTAATACTTCAAATCCATCAGTAATGATTGGTGCTGCGCTGCTTGCTAAGAAGGCAGTTGAAAAGGGATTAAAGTCAAAGCCTTGGGTTAAAACCACACTGGCTCCAGGGTCAAAAGTAGTAACTGATTATTATGACAAAGCTGGCCTAACTAAATACATGGAAGATCTCGGCTTTAACTTAGTTGGTTATGGCTGTGTAACTTGTATCGGTAACTCTGGCCCACTTCCAGTTGAAGTTAGCAAAGCAGTTAACGAACACGATCTAGCAGTTACTGCAGTTCTTTCAGGTAACCGCAACTTCGAAGGACGCATTAGCCCAGATGTGAAGATGAACTACTTAGCTTCACCTCCGCTAGTAGTTGCCTATGCAATCGCGGGCACCATGAATCACGATTTCGAAAAAGATTCACTTGGAAAAGACCAGGCTGGCAACGATGTTTACCTAAGCGACATCTGGCCTTCTCAAGAAGAGATTGCCGCCGTTGTTGAAGCTTCTATTTCATCTGAAATGTTTAAGAAAGATTACGCCAGTGTCTTTGAAGGCGATCATCGCTGGAAGTCGCTAGCGACGCCAACTGGCAACACTTTTGAGTGGGATCTGAATTCAACTTATGTACGCAAGGCGCCATATTTCGATGGCATGCCTGCACAACCAAAGCCAGTAACTAATATTTCAGGAGCACGAGTAATGGCGATCTTGGGGGATTCAGTTACAACTGATCACATTTCACCAGCTGGAAATATCAAAGCTGATTCACCTGCTGGTAAGTATTTAGCTGAGCACGGAATTGAACGCGTTGATTTCAACTCTTATGGCTCTCGTCGCGGTAATCACGAAATTATGATTCGTGGAACTTTTGCTAATATTCGCTTGAAGAATTTGTTACTTGACGGTGTCGAAGGTGGCTTTACTCGTAACTTCTTAGATGGCGGCAATCAATCAACAATTTATGATGCTTCAATGGCATATCAAGCAGCCGGTATTCCGTTAGTGATCCTCGCAGGCAAAGAATATGGCTCTGGTTCATCACGCGACTGGGCAGCAAAGGGCACCGCACTTCTTGGCGTTCGCGCAGTTATTGCCGAATCATTTGAACGTATTCACCGTTCGAATTTAATTGGCATGGGCGTTCTTCCATTGCAATTCCTAGAAGGTCAAACAGCAGCATCACTTGGTTTAACTGGCGAAGAAACTTTTGAGATTACCGGTATTGATGCGCTTAATAACGGTCCATCACCTAAGGAGTTAACCGTTAAGGCTGGCGATAAAACTTTCCAGGCTAAATTGCGTATCGATACGCCTGGCGAAGCTGATTACTACCGTCACGGCGGAATCATGCAATATGTGTTGCGTTCATTACTAGCCAGCTAGTATCAAAGCGCAGGACATTTGAGCCTGGAAACCTTAGACTGTAGCCATGATTGAGCAGATTAAATCTCCTAAAGATTTAGCTGCTCTTTCGGCTGCCGATTTAGAAAAACTTGCCGCTGAAATTCGTACCTTCCTAATCGATAAGGTAACAAAGACTGGTGGCCACTTAGGGCCAAACTTGGGCGTAGTAGAACTTACTATTGCTATTCATCGCACGTTTGATTCACCAAAGGATGTCGTGCTCTTTGATACCGGTCACCAAAGTTATGTTCACAAGATTTTGACTGGCCGCAGTGAAGGTTTTGATCTCCTGCGCCAAAAAGGTGGACTATCTGGCTACCCAAGTCGTGCCGAAAGCGAACACGATGTTATTGAGAATTCACATGCGTCAACTGCGCTTTCATGGGGTGATGGAATCTCACGTGGCTTTTCGTTAACTGGACAGAGCGATCGCCATGTTGTTGTAGTTGTTGGAGATGGCGCATTAACTGGTGGTATGTCGTGGGAAGCGTTAAATAACATAGCCACCGCGGAATCTCGCAATTTAGTAATTGTAGTTAACGATAATGAACGTAGCTACTCACCAACCATCGGTGGCATGGCAACTTATCTTTCAACTTTGCGAGTAACTCGTGGCTATGAAAAGTTCTTAGATTGGGGCAAAGATGTACTCCAGCGCACACCGGTAGTTGGTGGGCCGATATATGACACTTTGCATGGTGTGAAAAAAGGCATCAAAGACATTATTGCGCCGCAAGGAATGTTTGAAGATTTAGGCCTGAAATATATCGGACCGGTTGATGGTCACGATATTGCGGCTATGGAACGGGCGCTGCTAAAAGCAAAAGCTTTCGGAGCACCGGTAATTCTTCATGCGATTACCGAAAAAGGTCGCGGTTATGCGCCCGCCATTGAAGATGAAGCCGAGAAGTTTCATGCCGTGGGTATCGTTGATCCGGAAACTGGATTACCGCTAGCAAAGGGTGTTACAACCTGGACCAGTGTCTTTGCCGATGAATTAGTTAAGCAGGGCGAATTACATGAAAATTTGATTGCCATTACCGCTGCCATGCTGGGGCCTACTGGTTTAGATAAGTTTGCCGACAAGTTCCCAGAGCGCACCGTTGATGTTGGAATTGCCGAGCAGCATGCAGTTACTAGCGCGGCTGGACTAGCTTTCGCTGGCATGCATCCAGTTGTCGCTGTGTATGCAACCTTCCTTAATCGTGCATTTGATCAAGTTCTGTTAGATGTCGCGCTGCATAAAGCGGGCGTGACTTTTGTATTAGACCGCGCTGGCATAACTGGCGATGATGGTGCGTCACATAATGGTATTTGGGA
>RFRA01000042.1 GCA_009924725.1 Actinomycetota bacterium | reverse complement strand
TTTTGCAGAATAGGCAGCTCATAGTTAATTAGTTTAGAAGACTTTCAGCAAAGAATTAATGGCGCTAAGCGCAGCTAGTCCAGCGTGGGCTGAGCGCAAAATAGGTCTACCCAGGCCGGCCACATGAGCGCCCGCCGCTGCGAAAGCGGCTAACTCTTCTTCGGTAATACCACCCTCTGGGCCAATGCAAATTTACTAATCACTTCGGTGCGACTAATCGAGCGATTGGCCAGCCAAGGCACAATCACATCAGCGCCAGCTTCAGTTAGTAGTTCGACGGCTTCTTTAGCGCGATCGCTTTTAGGTAGTGCTTGTACAACTGTAAATCTAATTTCCAGTGGCTCTTGGCGACCAACTTCTAAAACCGTTGTTTCAAGTGATCGCTTGGTGACTTCAGTTACCTGAACATTAGCCCAGCCGCCATTGCCGTCAGAGACTCGGAAAATTTCGCCTACTTCTATGCGCAGGACCTTAATGGCATGGTTAGCATCTTCGGAATCAAAAGAATAACTTGCGCCAACTTGGGTTGGCAAATCTGGCACAAAAAATAGAGTCAACATTTAGCGACCGAAGGCGCCGCGAAGTTTATGGAAGAAGCTTTGGTCGTGATCTTTAATCTCAACTTCACCAGCTTTTTCACCGCGAGATTCAGCAAACTTGCGCATTAACTCTTCTTCGGCCTTATTCAATTTTGTCGGGATCTTTACTTCAACATGGACAATCAGATCGCCACGGGTGCCACGGCGCAGATGGGTCATGCCTTTGCCCTTAACCGTAATAGTGGCGCCACTTTGAGTGCCGGCTTTAACTTCGACCTCGATTGGGCCATCTAGCGTTTCAACTTTTACTTTTGTGCCTAGGGTTGCAGCGGCCATTGAAACGGCCAGTGCCAAGTGCAGATTATCGCCTTCGCGCATCAAGGTTTCATGAGCAGTTTCGACGATTTCTACATATAAATCACCGGCTGGGCCGCCGCCTGCACCTACTTCGCCACGACCAGACATTTGAATTCGATTGCCGGTTTCAACGCCGGCTGGAACTTTAATATCAATTGTTTGACGTGCACGCACTCGACCATCGCCAGAACATTCGCGGCATGGATTTGGAATTGTCGAACCGTATCCCCCGCAATTATTGCAAGGGCGCGAAGTCATTACTTGACCGATAAATGATCGTGTTACTTGCTGAGTTTCACCACGACCCTTACAAATAGGGCAAGTTTGTGGCGTTGAATTATCAGCGCATCCGCTACCGGTGCACTTAGAACAAACAACTGCGCTTTCCAAAGTAATGGTGCGCTCGGTGCCAAAACAAGCTTCATTTAAATCAACTTCGATGCGAATCAACGCATCTTGGCCAGCACGCATGCGTGGGCGCGGACCACGATTTGATGTGCCGCCACCGAAGAAGGCATCCATGATGTCGCTAAAGCCACCGGCATTTCCAAAACCACCGAAGCCACCCATGTTGCTTCCGCCCATGTCATATTGCTGACGCTTTTGTGGATCACTCAACGTGTCGTAGGCAGCAGTTACTTCTTTAAACTTTTCTTGAATTGCTGGATCTGGATTTACATCTGGGTGCAATTCGCGCGCAAGTTTGCGATAAGCCTTCTTTATTTCATCGCCAGACGCGTCGCGAGTTACACCCAACGCTTCGTAATGATCTGCCACTTATGCACCTTCTGTTAAATATCGACTGATGTATCGAGCTACCGCGCCAACAGTTGCCATTGAACTGGCGTAATCCATTCGAGTTGGCCCCAAAATACCTAACGCTCCCAAAGGAGAATTATCTATGCCGTATCCAACGGTTACCAAACTGGTTTGCTGCAGATTTGCCACTTGTTGTTCATGCCCAATACGCACCTTTACGCTCTCGTTGGCATCGCCAAGTAGGCGTAATAGAACCACTTGCTCTTCAAGCGCCTCTAGAACTGGGTGAATCTGGGTCGAGAAATCCTCACTAAAGCGCGCTAAATTCGAGGTTCCAGCCAACACAATCTTCTCTTCGGGGCGCTCCATCGACATTTCCAAAAGAGCTGAAATCAATAGCGCGACATCTTTGCGTTCGTGCGCAGAATAAATATCCATGATGCCAGTAATGCGATCAGCTACTTCTGGCAAACGATAACCAGCTAGTGCGTTGTTAATTTGATTGCGCAAGCTCGCAATGAATAGGTCATTAACTTCATTGCTTAATTCGACTACGCGTTGTTCAACTCGGCCAGAGTCAGTAATCAAAATCATCATTAGTCGCGAGGCCGTAAGCGAAACAAGTTCAACGTGGCGCACCTTAGATTTAATCATTGACGGATACTGAACAACAGCTACTTGCTTTGTAACATCAGCCAATAGTCGAACGGTGCGCATAACCACATCATCTAGATCAAGCGCACCTTCGAGGAAAGTTTCAATTGCACGACGCTCGGCAGCTGAAAGTGGCTTTACCGTTTCAATGCGGTCAACAAATAGACGATAACCAGAATCAGTTGGAATCCGACCAGCACTGGTATGCGGTTGGGCAATCAAACCTTCTTCTTCAAGGACTGCCATTTCGTTTCGAATGGTTGCGGGCGAGATACCTAACCCGTGACGATCAGCAATTGCCTTTGAGCCAACAGGTTCTTGCGTTGCGACATATTCATCGACAATTGCTCGCAAAATTTCGAGTCGGCGGTTAGACATAAGGAAAAGTTTCTAGTTAGTTAATTACTAAGGTAATCGAAATCAAGGTAAGTAAGAAGAAAGCTGGAATCCCAAGGCGGCAGCTGACTCAAAGACGCCAGTTATGCGCGCCATCCAATCAGGCACATTCACATCGCGAGTTCCGCTTAGGCCTTTCTCGTTACCGCTGGCTTTAGAGAGGCCAGAGATAAGGAAAATCAGGGCTAAGAATGAAAGGAGGACGATTTTTGTGGTTTCCATAGTAGGTAAAAGGTACTACATAACGATTTCGTGCACGATTCGGTCAGCAATCAATCGACCGGTTGGCGTTAATCTGATGCGATCACTCGAGGTATCTAGATATCCCTCTTCGCGATAACTCGCAAGCCGTTCAAGTTCCTGCGGCTTTAGTGCTTCAAAACTTAAACCTTCGCGCATACGAATTGCCAACATAATTTCTTCATCACGTAATTGCAATGCGTTCATGGTTTCGCGATCTTGCACCGGTGATTCACCGGCAAATAACTTTGTTTTATAGGCAGTCGGATGTTTAACATTCCACCAACGCTCTCCATTTAAATGTGAGTGAGCACCTGGGCCAAGCCCCCACCAGTTCGAACTCTTCCAGTAAGCAATATTGTGTAGGCATTCTTTACCTGGCTTTGACCAATTACTTAACTCATACCAACTCAAGCTAGCTTTCTCGCACAGCTGATCAACTAACAAATACATATCTGCCATTAAGTCATCATCGGGCATAGTTAAATCACCACGTTTAATTTGCGCCGCCAGCTTTGTGCCAGCTTCAACGATCAAGGCATATGCACTTATATGGTCAATATCTAAAGCAAGTGCCGCTTCAACTGTTTCGCGCCAATCCTCAAGTGACTCACCCGGTGTTCCGTATATCAGATCAACGCTAATTGAATTAAAGCCAGCTGCACGAGCCATGCTCACAGCTTTTGCCACATTCTCTGGATTGTGAGTGCGATCAAGTGCTGCCAAAACATGTGGCTTAGCAGATTGCATACCAAAAGAAATTCGGTTAAATCCAACTGCAAGATACTCGGCCAGCTTTTCAGCAGTCACTGAATCCGGGTTAGCCTCTAACGTAATTTCCGCATCTTGTGCTAAATCAAAGCGATTGCGAATAGCAGCAATTACTCGGCCCAGGTCAGCAGGTGGCAACAGTGAAGGAGTTCCCCCGCCAAAGAAGATGGTTGGAACAGCTGAAGTTGGAGCGCTCTCAAGTTCACGTAAAACGGCATCGATATAGTCATTTGAAACGATCTCTAGTGTGGCACCATCTTGTAGCTCTGAAGGCGTATAGGTGTTGAAGTCACAGTAGCCGCAGCGCTTTACGCAATACGGGATATGAACGTAAAACGAGAGATCGCTCATTTAATTCCCTGCTTTACGCGCGGCCTTGATCTTCTCGATATCGGCATCCGTTGCTAGCGCTGCCACGAAGGCCTCTTGAGGAACTTCAACGCGACCAACCATCTTCATGCGTTTCTTGCCCTCTTTTTGCTTTTCTAACAATTTACGTTTACGTGAGATGTCTCCGCCGTAACATTTCGCAAGAACGTCTTTACGCATCGCTCTGATTGATTCGCGAGCAATGATGCGAGAACCAATAGCTGCCTGAATAGGTACTTCGAACTGCTGACGCGGGATTAGTTCGCGCAATTTGCCAGTCATCATCACGCCATAGGCATACGCCTTGTCGCGGTGAACGATTGCGCTGAATGCATCTACTGCTTCGCCTTGTAGCAAAATATCAACTTTAACTAGGTTGCCTTCTTCGTCGCCTTTTTCTTCGTAATCAAGGGATGCATAACCTTTAGTGCGAGATTTAAGTTGATCGAAGAAATCGAAAACAATTTCAGCAAGTGGCAAGGTGTAGCGAATTTCAACGCGATCTTCAGAGATGTAATCCATGCCGAGTAATACCCCGCGACGGTCTTGGCATAGTTCCATAATCACGCCGATGAATTCAGATGGCGCCAAAATAGTTGATTTAACAATTGGTTCAAAAACCGCTGCTACTTTGCCATCAGGGAATTCTGATGGATTGGTAACTCGAACTTCTTTGCCATCTTCCATCTTCACGTTATAAACCACGTTTGGCGCAGTTGAAATTAGGTTTAACTTTGATTCACGTTCTAGGCGCTCGCGCACAATTTCCATGTGAAGCAAACCAAGGAAGCCACAACGGAAACCAAAGCCCAGAGCTGCTGAACTTTCAGGCTCATAAACTAGGGCAGCATCATTTAGTTGTAATTTATCTAGCGCTTCGCGAAGCACTGGGAAATCTGCACCATCTAGCGGGAATAAGCCAGAGAAAACCATTGGCTTTGGATCTTTATAGCCAGCAAGTGCGGTCTTAGTTGGATTTGTGTATGTAGTAACAGTGTCGCCCACACGTGATTGGCGAACATCTTTTACGCCCGTAATTAAATAACCTACTTCGCCAACGCCAAGACCCTTGCTAGGAATTGGTTCTGGTGAAATAACGCCGACTTCAAGCATCTCGTGACGCACGCCGGTTGAGAACATTTGAATCTGATCGCGCGGTGAAAGGTGACCATCAACCACGCGCACGTAGGTAACTACACCGCGATAACTGTCATAAACCGAGTCGAAAATAAGCGCACGAGCAGGTGCATTGGCATCGCCTTTTGGCGCCGGAATTTGAGCGATGATCTGATCAAGTAATTCAGCAACGCCATCGCCCGTTTTTCCAGAGACTCGCAAACAATCTTCTGGATCGCAACCAATTAAGTTGGCAAGTTCTTTAGCAAACTTTTCAGGTTGGGCATTCGGTAAATCAATTTTATTTAGCACCGGAATAATGGTTAAGTTATTTTCCATTGCCAAGTACAAGTTAGCGAGTGTTTGTGCTTCGATACCTTGTGCGCAGTCAACAAGTAGAACTGCACCCTCACATGCGGCAAGAGAACGAGAAACTTCGTAAGTAAAGTCAACGTGACCAGGCGTATCGATCATGTTCAAGATGTATTCCTGACCATCAATACCACTGCGCCATGGCAAACGAACTGCTTGCGATTTAATGGTGATTCCGCGTTCGCGTTCAATATCCATGCGATCTAAATATTGCGCGCGCATGTTGCGGGCTTCTACAACTTCGGTGATTCCCAACATGCGATCGGCAAGAGTTGATTTACCGTGATCAATATGGGCAATGATGCAGAAGTTACGAATCTGCGCTGGATTTGTTGCGGCTGGTTGAGGTGCCTTGGCAAGTGAAATTGCAGGCATCGTTAAGCCTTAAAAGTAACTAGTTGCGAATTAACGAACGCCGGCTTTAATGGCAGCTTTTGCCATTGAAGACTTCTTGTTGGCGGCAGTGTTCTTGTGTAGAACACCCTTAGCAACGGCGATATCGAGCGCCTTTGAAGCGTCGCGTAGTTCGGTTGAGATAACTGCGGCATCGCCAGCGGTTACAGCGTCGCGGAATTTGCGAGCAGCTGTCTTGATAGAAGAGCGCACTGACTTATTACGTAGGCGTGCCTTCTCATTGGTCTTGATCCGCTTGATCTGCGACTTGATATTTGCCACTTAAGGTTTACTCCGAACTAAATTGGTTGAACGCTAAATACGAACCCGAAGGCTACCAGCGGGGCACCTTTAGGCTCAAATCGGGGCAATTCAGTTAAAGCGGCTTATCGGGCGGCTTTTGCGCTGGCGATCTCGGAAATCGCGTGTTCAAGCGCATAGATCGGGTCACTTGCCGCTCCTTTTACTTGGGCATCGGCCAAGGCAATTGCTCCAACGGCAGCGACGATTCCGCGCGGAGTCCAGCCCGCTAACTGGCGACGAGCCTTGTCGATCTGCCATGGCGCCATGCCTAATTGGCCAGCTAACTCAAATGATTTCGCATTTCGATTAGCGCCTGAAACTTTAGCTAGTGATCGAAGGGCAGAGGCAATCGCGCTAGTAACCATTACTGGGTCAGTGCCAGTTTCAATCGCACTGCGAAGCTGTAATAGCGCAACTGGCAAATTTCCATCTAGGGCGGCATCAGCCACATCAAAGCCAGTGGTTTCAACGCGACCCTGGTGATACTTATCAACTTCTTTTTCATCGATAACGCCAGCAGGTGCATCAGCAATTATCTGACTGCAAGCCGCAGTTAATTCACGTAAGTCACCACCAATGGCATTTACTAGCGCTGCAATTGCAGCGGGTGATGCTTTGCGGCCAGCATCTAAGAATAAGTTTTTTACAAACTCTTGCTTCTCGGCTTCTTTCTTAAGGGGCTCACAAGAAATTATCTCAGGCTTAATCTTTTTAATTGCATCAAGAAGAGCTTTTCCTTTTACACCACCTTTATGTAGAAAGATTACGGTGGTGGAAGCATCTGGTTCAGATAAGTAGCGGAGGATTTCTTCTTTGTTATCTTCGGGCAAATCTTGTAGGTCACGAATGATTAACGCGCGACGTTCAGAAAACAATGATGGGGCAAGAGCATCTGAAATATCACCCACGATTGAATCGGCGGCATAGATCGAAGTAATTTCGGCGTTCTCACTTTTTAACTCGGCTTGTAATTTAGTTAGCGCACGATCGGCAAGGGCGGCTTCGGAACCGAGAATCAAATAGAAATCATTCATCGCTCACCCCCGCTCCCAAAACTTAAACACCCGATGGCTTTTACGAACCTTAACTCGATGCTTGCGCGCATTAATCGCCAGCGCACCATCTTGATCAGTTCGGTAAACCGTGCTGCCGATCCTACTCAAGGCGGCGATTGTTTGGGGCGCCGGATGGCCGTAAGTATTGTCTTTGCCCACGCTAATTATCGATATTCGTGGTGAGAGGGCCTGCATAAAGTTCAAATCTTGGTAGCGCGAACCATGATGGGCCACTTTATATAGATCAACTTGGCTGAGTTGCTGAACTAATTGCGACTGCGCAATCGGTTCAATATCGCCGGCTGCAAGAAGAGAAAAATCAGCTGAATTAATCCGCATCACGATGCTGGAATTATTCGGCGTATCTTGCGCACCTAGCTTTGGCCAGATGGCATGAAAATTAATTGGCCCACGATTACTAATAATTTGGGCACTAAATCCAGCTGTAACTGGAATTTGTGGAATAACTCTTAGCCATCTTTGCACGCG